>DATNKN010000327.1:0-12419 GCA_035603375.1 Solirubrobacteraceae bacterium | reverse complement strand
ACCGGCGGGGAAGACGTGGCGACGCTCGTGCGCGAACTGCCTGTGCCTCGCTACAAAATCGTGTCGCTGCGCTGGAGCGGGCGCAAGGGCACTGCCACCCACTACACGATTCTCAGACGTGCGGACGGCTACACGACGCTGCTGCCCGTGACTCGCGGTCCGATTGCCCCCGGGGGGGAATATCGTGTGCGGTTGACACTGCGAAAACAGGACCGCTCGCTTTACCTGCCGAAGAGTTTCACGTTGGTGAAGCCATGATCGAGGGATCGCGCCGGGTGTCTCCTCACCGCGTGTTCGCCGTTTGGGGTGGGCGCCCGCGATGATCGCCGCCGCCCTGCCGAGCACGGGAGCGCTCGCGGCGATCGCGCTCGCCGCCGCCGTGGCAATCGCCGTGCTGACGGTCGTGATGCGTCGCGACCCGCGCGCGTTTCCCGTGCTCGCGATCGTCGCACTACCCTTCAGGTTGCCGATTTCAAGCGACGGGCGCACGGTCAACCTGCTGCTGCCGCTTTACGCCGTCGTGGCGGCCGGCGTGCTCGCCCACCTGCTACCGCGCCTGAGGAGACGCCCCGGGTCCTACGACTCGGGGCGCCCGCCGATGGTGCTGGACTGGCTGTTGCTCGCGTCGGTGGTGCTGTATGCGCTGCAGGCGAGCTATTCCACCGACGCCGTCAAGGCGGCGGAGAACCTGGCGTTCTTCTACATCCCCTTTGGACTTCTCTACGTGCTGTTGCGCGAGGCGCCATGGACGCGCGCGCTGGCGCTCACCTGTCTCGGCGCGGCGGTTGCGCTCGCGGTGTTGTTCGCGGGCGTGGGTTTTATCGAGTATTACCGCAAAGCGCTGTTTCTCAACCCAAAGGTGGTGGCGGCCAACGAATATGGCAACTACTTTCGCGTTAATTCACTCTTCTTCGACCCGAGCATTTACGGGCGTTTCCTCGCACTGGTGATGATTGCCGTGACCACGACGGTGCTGTGGGGCCGGCAGCGGCGCACGCAAGTGCTTGGCGCTCTCGCTCTTGCATGGCTGATGGGCGGACTCATAACGAGCTTTTCCCAGTCGAGCATCGCGGCGCTGCTGCTCGGGCTGGCGGTGCTCGCGGCGTGGCGCTGGGATCTGCGCTCGACCGTGTATGTGGCGATCGCACTGGGGGCGATCGCGGCGGTGTTCGTGGCTGTGGCACCGTCGAGCCTTCACTTCGGGCTGAACGGGTCTGGTGGGTCGGCCAACAACGCCACCAACGGACGCACGAAACTGATCTCCGGAGGCCTTGATCTGTTCGCACAAAAACCGCTCGTCGGGTATGGCTCGGGCTCGTTTGAAACCGAGTACAAGCGCCACGGCAACGCGACGTCGGCAAACGCCACATCCGCCTCGCACACAATCCCTGTGACGATCGCGGCCGAGCAGGGGATCGTTGGCTTCGCACTGTACGTCGCTCTGCTGGCGGTCGCCTTCCTCACCCTCTTCTCCCGCGTGGGTCGCTCCCCGCCGCGCATTGCCGTGGCGGCGTGCTTCGCGGCGCTCGTGCTGCACACGTGGGTGTATGCCGACTTCCTGGAGGACCCCCTGACCTGGACACTGTTGGGAGTCGGTGTGGCGTTCGCGGCGGCGCGTGATGGATTTTTTGCGGGAGACAATCGTGCTCGCGCATCCGAAGGATCGCCCACTTCGCTCCTCGCCGCGCCGGGGTAACGCGCCGCGCCGGGACTGTAGAGGCCCGGTGCGCCCGTTAGGTTCCTGCTCGTGCGCGGTTATCTGAAGCGACTGGTTAGCACGGGCGCGGCCTACCAGGCCGCGGAAATAATCGCGAAGGCGATCGCGGTGTTTACGCTGCCGCTGTACACGGCGCACGCATCGACGGCCGCCTACGGCACATACAACCTGCTGTTGACGACGGTGATCCTGTCGAGCATCGTGCTACGCCTCGGCCTGGGGGAGGCGTTTGTGCGCTTCTACTTCACCGACTCAGACCAGGAGCGCCGCGCGCGCATTGCGCGCACCGCGACCGCCACGGTGGCATGGACGACGACGGTGGCGTCGCTGATCTGCATCGCGCTGGCGGCCCCTCTGTCGAGGCTCGTGCTCGGCAGCGACGATCCGCTGCTGATGGACTGCGCGATCCTCGGCCTGTGGGCGTTCACAAACATCGAGATGGCCTATGCACAGTTGCGCGTGGACGAGCGCGCCCGTGCCTACATGATCGCCTCGGGCGCCAACGTGGCGATGACGGTGGCGTTCACGATCGCCCTGGTCGTGTTCGCCGACCAGGGCGCACGCGGCCTGTTGCTCGGCAATTTTGGCGCCAGCGCGCTCGTGGTGCTCGGGCTGTGGTGGACTCTGCGCAAGCGCTTTTCGCTGCGCGTCCGCGGCGGCGACCTGCGTGCGATGCTCGTGTTCGGACTGCCGACGGTGCCCGCGGACGCGAGCGTGTACGCGTTGCAGGTGATCGATCGCTATTACCTGTTTCGCGTGGTCAGCCACGAAGCCGCCGGCGAATACGCGATCGCGGTGCAGCTGGCGACGGTTGTGTTCGTGTTCGTGCGCGGTTTCCAGTACGCGTGGCCCCCGCTTGCGTACTCGATCGACAGCGACGTGGAGGCGTCGCGGCTGTACTCGCTTGTCACCACCTACTTCGTGCTTGCGACCGGTGTGGTTGTCGCCGCGGTCGCGCTGCTCGGCCGCTGGCTGGTGCGACTGCTCGCCCACCCCGAATACTTCGGTGCCCACAAGGCGTTGCCGTGGCTGGCGCTCGGCTGGACGCTGTATGGGCTCTATCAGGTGATGATCGTGATCACCGGCAGGGCGCGCGCGATGCAGCGCAACATTCCCGCCGCGAGCGCCGGCCTCGTCGTCAACGTGCTGCTGTTGCTCGTGCTCGTGCCCAAGGGCGGTCTCGACCTCGGGCTTGCCGGTGCGGGGATTGCGCTGTGTGGTGCGTATGTGGCGATGGTGGCGATCATGCACGTGCTGACACGTAAAGTGTTCGTCGTGGACTTCGAGTGGCGTCGCCTGGCCCAGCTCACCGCGATCCTTGCGGGTGTCGCGATCTCCGGCGAGCTGCTGCTGCCGACGGCCGGTGCGGCGGGCCTGGTGCTGCGCATTCTGTGGCTGGCGACGATCCCGGCCCTGTTGCTGCTAACCCGCTTCTTCGCGCCACACGAGCGCGAGCAGGCTCGCGCGCTCGTACTCGACGGGCGCCGCCGGGTGGCGGCTTTCCGCAAGGGTCACGGCGACATCGAGGCATACGCCGAGGACCCCCTCAGGGACATCTGATTCTGAGGGATTGTTCGCCTAGACCAATTTAGACTGTCCAGAAACCCTCAAGTTACGGGGGTTTTCGTCCGATACCGCGAGCGTGCGCGACCTTGCTGTCAATCCTTCACGACCAGCGGGCCGTCGCGAGCTTGCGCGCCGCGCCGAGGCGTTGCGTCGCTATCGCGCCGATAAGCGCGTGCAGAGCATCGCGGCGGCGGGAGAGCTGGCCTACCTGCGCTCGCAGCTGCGCGCCGCCGCGCGCTTGACCGCGCGCCTGGCGGCCACCCGCGAGGTCGAGGAGATGGCGCGGCTGGTCGTTGACGAGCTGCATGAGACATTTGCCTTCTATCTGGCGGCGGTGCAGCGCCTGGACGACGACGGTTTGCTGCGCCTGATCGCCGGTCGTGGACAGCTGGCCGAGGTCATGACCGAGTTCCTGCTGGTCGAGCAGTCCGTGCGCGAGGGCGTCAACGGTCGCGTGGCCCGCTCGGGAGTGACGGCACTGGTACCGGACACACGTAGGGACCCCGACTACATCTCGCGCGATCCCGAGACCGATCCGCGCTCGGAGCTGAGCGTCGCGATCATGGTGGACGGTGCGGTGTGGGGCGTGCTCAACATTGAGGCCGTCGAGGCCGGCGCACTGAGCGAGGCGGACGCGGTACTGGTCGAGGCGATCGCCACGAGCCTCGGATCGGCACTGCACCGGGCCGAGCTGATCGCCGATATCGAGCGCTCGTTCACCACCACGCTTGCGGTTGTGACGAGCACCGTGGAGGCAAAGGACGACTACACCGCCTGCCACGGCAGCGACGTTGCCGAGCTGGCCGAACGCGTTGCGCTGCGGATGGGGCTGAGCATGAAGGAGGCACGCGAGGTGCACTACGCGGCGATGCTACATGACGTAGGCAAGATCGCCGTGCCGAGCGAGATCCTCTGCAAGGAAGGCCCGCTGACCGAGGACGAGTGGGTGGTGATGCGCACGCACACGGTCGTGGGCGCCGAACTGGTCGAGCGTATCGACGCCTTTGCCCATCTGGCGCCCGCGATCCGCTCGAGCCACGAGCGCATCGACGGCATGGGCTACCCCGACGGTCTCGCGGGCGAGCGGATTCCGCTCGCGGCGCGCATCGTCGCGGCATGCGACACCTACGACGCGATGGTCACCGACAGGCCCTACCGTGCCGCTCGCTCCTCGGCACAGGCGCGCGAGGAGCTGCTGCGCGCATGCGGCTCGCAACTTGACGAGAGCGTCGTGGCCGTGCTGCTGGAGGAGCTGGCGGAGGCTCAGAGCGAGCGGTTGTAGCGCTCGGCCGCCTCGCGCAGGCCCTCCCCGCGCGACGGCCACAGGCTCGCGACGACGTGGCGCCAATAGCGCCGTGGGGAGTGTCTTGGCAGCACGACCGCCGCGAGTGCGCGCTCGCCGTAGAAGAGGGCCGCGAGCCAGCGCACGGCCAGCGTTGCCGCCCGCGAGTGGTGCTTGCGCATGTAGAGGTCGCGGTTGCGCGCCATCTCCACGATTCGCGGCTCGGATATCGTGTCGGTCGAGAGCTGCTCGTGGTGGACGGCGATCGCGCTCGGCACATACAGGCTGCGCCAACCGGAGTCGCGCAGCCTCCGCGCGAAATCGACCTCGTCGGAGTACACGAAGAAGTCGGGGTCCAAATAGCCCACCTGCGCCGCCGCGTCGCGACGCACGAGCAGAGCCGAGGACTGACACCAGTCCACTTCGCGGGTGTGGGTGCCGGCGCTCTGCACGGTGTAGAGCCGGTGCAGGCCCAGCACGCCGGCGAGCCCCACGAACGGGGTGGGAAAACGCCACGCGCAGGCCTGCTCGGTGCCATCGGGCCGCAACAGCTTGGCGCCCGCGCAGGCGGCCCGCGGGTTGTTCTCAAGTGCCGTGTGCAGCGCGAGCGTGGCACCGGCGCGCAGCTCGGAGTCCTCGTTGAGCAGCAGCGCGTAGCGCCCGCGCGCACGACGCAACAGCTCGGAGTCGTTGACAGCCTTGCCCTGGCGCTGCTCGGAAGCGATGACCTCGCCAGCCGCCTGCCAACCGCCGGCGCGCCCGTCGGGCGAGCGCACGGCCGCTGTCTGCTCGCCATGGGTCTCGCCGAGTGCCGGATGTTCGCGCGCCGCCTCTGCCGAACCGTCGCGCGAGCCGTTGTCGAGCACGAGCACCTCGCTTGCGAACGGCAGGGCCGCGCGTTCGCGCGCCAGGGCATCGAGGCCCCGCAGCAGCAGTTCGCGCTGGGAGGTGTTGACCACGCAGTAGCTCAACTCGACTTCGCTCACGCAGGGACCCTAACGCGAGTGCCGACGCGCAACTCCGTGACGTCCAAACGGTTGAACTTGGTAGGACGATATGCACTAGAATTGTCTAACTGTCCCGCCTTTCTGCTATGTGGACTAGGATCTGGGGCGGTGGTCGCAAGAGGAGAGGGGTCGGTCCGGTCATGGGATGCGACATCAATAGCCATATGGGGAGGGTCTGATGGGGAATATGCCAGCACGTAAGCGTCTGTCCGCACGGGCGCAGGTATCGACGGCGGCACTGGCGCTTGGCGCGCTTGCGGCGGCCGCCGCGGTTGGAACAGGCGCCGCTGGCGCCGCGTCCAGCGCGCACGCCTCGCGCACGCTCGATCTGAACGACAGCGCCAACCTGAGCCTGAGCAACAAGAAAGGCTTCGAACTGAAAGAGTCGGGCAAAGCATCGGGCTCGCTCCCGGGGACGATCTACATCCAGTTGAAGGTCACGGGCGAACGCGTGGTGACCGCCAATATTCAGGTGTATCCAAGCGGCGGTTCGCTGAAGGCGAGTGCGAGCGGCAGCTATCGCGTGGACACCTCCTCGACAGCCTCGTTCTCCGGCAAGCTGAACATCACCGGCGGCAGCGGCCGCTATTCCAAAGCGAAAGGCTCCGGTCTAAGCTTCAGTGGCACCGTGCACCGCCCGGGCGACTCCGTCTCGGTGCGTGTGAGCGGCAACATGTCGTACTAGCGAGGAGGCACATGTCCAGAGCGCTGAAACCTCGGGCCCGCATGACGGGCCTTGTGAGGGCGTCTGCCCTCAAGCTTGCGCCGCTGATCTGCGGATCTCTGCTGGTCGTGGGTTCTTCGGGGCTGTCTCTCGGAGTGTCCTCGGCGCAGGCGGCGGAGACGGTGACCCTGCACTCGTCGTTTTCGCCTGACAGGTTGGGTGCCTCCACGACGATCGGGTTTGGCTTCACGATCGCCAGCACGACTGGGGGGTTGCCCTCGCCATTGACGCACCTCAACCTGCGTATGCCAAAGGGTATGAACTACATAACCACCTCGCTCGGTACCTCCGAATGCCAGCCGGCGGTGCTGGTCGAAAAGGGCCTGTCCGGTTGTCCGCCTAACTCGCGGATCGGCTATGGCAGCGCATTTGTGGAAGTCCCGTTTGGCCAGGGCGCGGGTCGTGAGATACCCGAAATCGACGCGTTGATGGGGCCGCCCCACGACGGAAACTCCGTGGTGCTGTTCTACGCGAATGGGCTCGCGCCGGTCTACGCGCAGATCGTCTTCCAGGGCGAACTCCTCTCGGGCGGCGGCGGTTTCGGCGAAAGCCTGGATGCCGGTATACCGTTGATCCCAAGCGTCACAAACGGGCCACCTGTGTCGATCATCAACGTCAACTCGACTATCGGTCCGAACCATCTCACCTACTACAAGCGCGTCCACGGCAAGCTGGTCAGCTACCATCCGCAGGGCGTTGATGTGCCGGAAACGTGTCCGACCGGCGGTTTTCCGTTCTCCGGGGAATTTGGGTTCCTTGATGGCAGCACGGTGGTGGCCAACAGCACGGTGCCGTGCCCGCCGCCGACGCATCGCAAGAAGAAGAAATAACTCCGGCTGCTCCCCGCAGGGCCGGCAAATGCCGGTCTTGCGGGGGTCGCGGTCAGGCCGGGCTTGCCAGCGCCTCATCCGGCGCCTGCGCAGCTCCACACTGCGCAGCTCCACACGGCCCTACGCACGCCGCCTGCGCAGCCCCAAGCCCCCGCTGAGGCCCCACGCCCCACGCCGAGGCCTCACCCCGCCCGTCCCGCTAAGGCGTCGTCAGTCCTGCAGGGCCAGGCTGGCCGGTACGCGTGCGGCGAAGTAGCCGGGGATCGCCACCATCAGCACGGCCGCGGCGGTGACGAGCGCGAGGCTCGACAATGCCACGAGCACCCCGACGGAGCTGACTACGGGGTAGTTGATGACGATGTTCAGCGCGCGGTCGAGCAGCTGCTGGCCGAAGAGGCCGAACACGGCGCCACTGAAGCAGCCGACGCCGAGCAACATCAGGCTCTCAAGGATGATCGTGTACCACAGTTCGTTGGGCGGGAAGCCCTCCAGCTTCAGCTTTGCCAGGCGCGGGCGGCGCTGCCAGATCATGGCGCCCATCGCGGCCGCCATCGCCATCACCGCCGCGACCAGGATCAGGGTCGCGATCTGCGAGAGCCTCGTGAGGCCCTGGCGCGTGATCGTGCGCAGCTTGTCTTCGTGCTGGAGCGCTGTTTGCACCGCCAGGCCGGATTCAGCACCGAGCGCGGACCGTACTTCGCGTGCTCCCTGGGTGGGCGACACGCCCGGCTTCATCAGCACGTTGTAGGCGCTCGCGTCCGTGCTGCCCCACGCGCTTGCGTAGTCGCTGGCGCTGACGATCACCGCGCCGGGCGCCCAGCCGATGTTCGTGCTTACGGCCGCCACCTTGAACGATGTCGGGATCGGCGTCGGCAGCGTGAAGGAGTCGCCGATTTTCAGGTGGTGTTCTTTGGCCAGCGCCAGCGACACGACCGCCCAGCCACCTTCGCGCACACGTGCGTCGGCCTGCGCGACGTTGCCTTCCACGAGCTGGCTGGGCGGCACCAGCGGTGTGGCTTCGCTCGGCGGGGCGATCACCCAGATGCGCCGATCGTTGTAGTCGAGCAGGCCGCCGCGATACAAGCGCACGGCGCGCACTCCGGGCAGTGCACGCAGCTTGGAGAGGGCGTTTGGCGTAAACGGCGTTGTCATTAGCAGGTCGGAGGAGCCAGACGGGGACACCCACACGTCGGTTGCCGCGTTCATGTCGGCCGACGCGTTGTCGAGGCCCTTCAGCAGGTCGCTGTGGGCACCCTGAATCGCAACGCTGCCAAACACGGCGATCGCGCCCGTGGCGGCGATCGCGATCGCACGCGAGCGTCCGGCGCGCAACTCCATCACGGCGATGTGCGGCACCGCGCTCACAATCGTCGGGGCGAGCCTGCGCACGAGCCCAAGCGTGGCCGTCAGCGGCAGGGCGAGCAGGGCGAGCAGGGCCGCGATCAGCGTGACCATCCCCACGATCGCCGCCTGCGGGGCCGCCAGCAGGATCGCGAGTGTCGCCGCCAGGCACACGAGCCCGCCGATCGTGAGCGGCATGGAGATCGAACCGCCGGTCCCCTCCTTGGTGGCGATCGCGGCGAGCGGGTCGCGCGAGACGATGTCCTTGAATGGACTCAGCACCGCCACACTGGCGGCGCCCATCCCACCGACAACCGAGATCGCGATGCTCTGCCAGCTGACGACGCGCTCCGAGCCGACCGCAAACGCCGAGGAGAGATAGCCGGGGTTGGAGTGAAACAGGTGGATCGAAAGCTCGTCGCCGAGCACGAGGCCGATCGCGCACGCGATCGCGCCCAGCACCACCGCGTCGAACATAAGCACGGCGATCACTGCCCTGGGCGTGTATCCGTCGCGGCGCAGGTCCGCGATCAAGCGCCGGCGCTGGGGCACGGTCAGCAGCATTGCGTTGAACGCAAACAGGAAGCCCACCAGCGCGCTGATTACCGCGAACAGCTGCGTGGACTGGTTGGTGGCCGCCGCCGCCTTGGCGAACAGCACTTCGTCGTAGCTGGCGGCCTCGACGCCCAGGCTCCCGGCGGCGATGCGCTGGAGGCCCGCGCGCACGTTCGCCAGCTGCCCCGGCGCCGGCTCGACCAGGATGCGGCTGACGCGGCCCTCCAGGCCGCTGGCTTCCTGCACGTATTCGAGCGGCCCAACCGCGATCGGGCTGGAGATCAACGCGCCGACCTGCTTTTCGGTCAGACGCTGGTAGAGCCCCGCTTCGCTCACATGCCCCAGTGCTTGCACCGACATGATGCTGCCGAACTTGTGCACGCCGACTTTGCCTGCCACAGGCGTTGGCAGCACGAGCGCGCTGATGCCTCCGAACGGATTGAGGCCTACTTTGTGGACGAGCGTTCCCCCCAACTTCAACAGTGTCCCTTCGGCGCCGACCAGCTCGACCGATTCGCTGCCCTTCGGCCCGTGCAGCTCCGCCGGCACTTCCAACATCGGCGCCGCCACGCGCACGCCCTCAAGCTTTCGCACTTCGGCCACGACCTTTTCCGGGAAGCCCTGAGCGGTGCGCGCGGTCAGCTGCAGTCGCGCGGCGCCCACGATGCCGCTGTTGAGCTGCCCTACGGAGCTGGACAGGCTTGCGCTCGCGATCTGCGAAGCGAACAACAGCGCCACCCCGGCGGCGATGCCGACGACCGCAAAGCACTCCTGCAACGCCCGCGCACGCAGCCGTACGCGGTACAGGTGCAGCACATTGCCCAACCTCATCGGATGCTCACCTCGTCCTCGCGGGGGCGAACCCCTGTGCCAAGACCGCGGCTCCTCATCTCGTTCGCTCGTGCCCGAACCCCTGTGCCAACATCCTGGCCCCTCACTTCGCCCCGACGGGGGCAAAGCCCTGATCGGGGTCGTAGTCTGCGAGTTTGCCGTCACGCAGCGCCAGTACGCGGTCGGCGTAGCCGGCGGCCTGGGGGTCGTGGCTGACCAGCACGATCGCCACCCCGCGCTCGCGGCACAGTTCGGTGAGCAGCTCGAGCACCTCGCGCCCTCGCTGCGTATCGAGGCTGCCAGTGGGCTCGTCCGCGAGCAGCAACTTCGGCTCGGTGGAGAGTGCACGGGCGATCATCACGCGCTGGCGCTCGCCCATCGACAGCGTCTCCGAGCGGTGGGTCAGTCGCCCTCCGAGCCCGAGACGCTCCAATAGTGGCCGCACGCGCTGGTGGGCCTCCTTCCACGGTGTGTTCTTGAGTAGCTTCAGCACGGTGTTGTCGATTGCCGTGACACCTGGCAGCAGGTCGAAGTTCTGGCGCACAAAGCCCATCTCGGCGAGACGGAAGTGCGAGGCCTCGCGCTCGGACAGCGAGGAGATGTCGCGCTCGTTGACGAGCACTTTGCCGCTGGTCGGCGTGAGCAGTGCCGCCACCATCAACAGCAGCGTCGTCTTACCAGACCCACTCGGCCCATACAGCGCCACCATTTCGCCGGCCGCCACCGTCATCGACACGCCATCGACCGCGCGCACGGTCTCCTCCCCGGCTGTCTGGTAGTGCTTGACTAGATCGCGCAGCTCCAGCATCCACAACCCCTTCTCCCTAGCGGCCGGCTGGTAGTGACCATGCTACCCACCGTCCCTCCGCTTGACCTGAGCAGAAACCCTATCTGAGATTGTCCAGCTTGTGGGTGCTGCTGCCCGGTGGCGCGGCCAGCGTGCGGCGCTCAGGTGGCGCAATTTGAACACGAACAGAGTGGCCGCGGTCAGCGGGCCGGCGGTCGCAAGCACCGCCTCGCTGACGGGGGTCAGCTGGTCGCTCTGCGCTTCGGTGGTCGATAGGTAATTGGCGATCATCGCGGTGAGTATCGTCGTGTGGCGGCGACCGTGCGCGAGGTCGCTTGCCGCGCGCTCGGCGCGCTCGGCCAGCCAGCTCATGCGTTGCGCGGCGCGCAGCGGGCCGTAGTACTCGACGAGGCTGCGATGACCGGCGGCCTCGTCCTCGCGTTTGTCGATCAGGTTGTCGAGCAGCGAGTGCAGACACCCGACCCACGGGAAGTAGGCACGGTCGATCGCATCCGCCTCATGCGCGTTCAGTCCGGTTTCGGCGGCGGCCCCGATCAGCGCGTACACCCCCAGCGAGGACCCGGCAGCGGCGGCCGTCTCCCACCAGCGCAGTTCCGTGCCTGGCGGAGTGGCCTGCAGCGCCCACTGTTCCAGGCCGGTGTGATCGCCCTGCGATTCGCTCAGGTTCAGGCTCTGAAACGCGACGATGCGCGCGGCGCCGGCGCGCGCTCTCTCTCCCACAAGCTCATGTGATGGCAGCCCCACAAACGCCCGGCGGCACTGCTCGACGAGATGGTTCAGGTAGCCGCCGTCCTCGCGCTGGGGATGGTGCTCGTACCAGTCAAGCGGCGTGCCGTACGGGTCGAGCGCGTACACCAGCGCTTCGTGTAGCCGCCGACCGTCGAGCACCGGGTCGGGGCTCGGCTGCTCGCCGAGCAGGTCCAGCAGGTTGTAGGCGGCCTGAAAAGTGCAGGTCGCGGTCGTCACACGCGCGCGCCAGCGGAGTGGGGTGAATGCCGCGAATGCCGCAGCGCCCTCGATGTTGCCGCGCTTCTCGAGCGCGGCGAGCGCTAAGCGCCGCAGTTCGGGGTCGGGTATGCGCCGCGCCATGCGCCGCCAGCCGGCGATGTTGATGCACACGCGCGGGAACACGCATGTCCAGTAGTTCAGTGCTCCGCGCGCGAACGTAGCCCACAGCGCCACGCGGCTGCCCCCAACCGGCCGTATTGTCTTGCTGCGGTGCGCGTCCACGTCGTTGACCCCTCCTCCTACACACCACCCTACGACCATGCGCTGTGCCGTGCGTTGGGACTGGCCGGCGCCGAGGTGCAATTGATCGCGAGCCGCTTCGCCTACGGCCCAGTCGCGACGCCCGAGCGGTATGTGCGACGCGAGCTGTTCTACCGCCTCGCATTCGGCGCGCCCGGGGGGCGAGGGCGGATGGCGTGCAAGCTGGCCGAGCACGTGCCCGACATGCTGCTCTACCGTCGCACGGCGCGCAGCGCCGACGTTGTGCACTTCCAGTGGTTGCCCGTCCAGCACCTCGATCGGCACCTGCTGCCGAAAGGGCGTCCGCTCGTGCTCACCGCCCACGACGTGCTCCCGCGCGAGCCGCGCAGAGGTCAGCTGGCCGCACAACGGCGCCTGTACGACCGCTTCGACGCGATCGTCGTGCACTCCGAGCACGGCCGCGTGCGCTTGATCGAGGAGTTGGGCGCAGACCCCGACCGCGTGCACACGATCCCGCACGGTGTGTTCTCCCACCTCACCGAACCGGCG
>DATNKN010000326.1:0-4128 GCA_035603375.1 Solirubrobacteraceae bacterium | reverse complement strand
CGCAGCCGATTCTCCGCGCGTGCGCGGATTCGGATCTCGTAGTGTCCGCTCTACCGCTGTCCTGTCCCCCGCCGATCATTCCCCCGGTATCAATGCCCAACACGGTCCTCGCCGGAGGCGTGAAGGCCGGCCACGTGTACCCGCGTCGCAAAGGCCCGCGCATCCTCAGTGGGCTCATAAAGGTACCGGCGGGGGGCACGTTGCGCGAGGTGCGCATCAGCCTCCAGCGTCGCACCGGCAAGCGATGCTTCGCGTTCAACGGCATCACCGAGACGTTCGTGCGCGATCGCTGTGGAGTCACGCGTTTCTTCTCGGTAGGCGGCAGCGAGTCGTTCAGCTATCTGCTGCCGGCGTCGCTACCAAAGGGTCGCTACGTGTATGACATCGAGGCTATAAACGACGCCGGCCAGGCAACCGGGCTCGTCTCGGGGATAAGCCACGTCGTGTTTTATGTCAAGTAGCGACCTGGCCCGTGTCGTCGGAGTGCGTGTGTGGATCGCGCGCGCACTCCGACCACGTGCGTTTGCCGCGACGTTCGGTTGCGCACTGCTAACGGTGCTGCTCTTCTGCGGTTGTGGTCTCGGCCCGGGGCCGACGCCGGGCGGGGTCAGGCTTGCCGTGAGCGAAGGCTTCGGTGCGCACGTGTTGGGCTCCTCCAGCTCGCCGCATGTCGAGGGCCAGCAGACGGTAATGAGCTTGTTGCAGCGCAATTACGACGTCAAGACCCGTTACGGCGGCGGTTTCGTGCAGAGCATCGATGGACATTCCGGCGGTACGCAGGCCGGAGAACCGGTCGATTGGTTCTATTACGTCAACGGCGTTGAGGCACCGAAGGGGGCGGCCGAGACGAACGTCGGCGCGGGCGAGCGCATCTGGTGGGATTTGCACAACTGGGGCCAAACCGACAGCGTGCCGGCGGTCGTCGGTTCCTATCCCGAGCCGTTTTTGAACGGGATCGAAGGCAAGCGCTATCCGCTGCGCGAGGAATGCTCCGAACCGTCGGGGGCGGCGTGTGCCACGGTGCGCAAGCGCCTGACCGCGCTCGGTGTGCCGGTCGCGCTCGCGGCCGTGTCCAGTGAAGAAGTGCAGCTGACCCTGCGGGTGGTGGTCGGCCCCTACTCTGCGCTTGGCGACTCTCTCAGCGTGCACGATGTCGCCGCCGGACCGCGCTACAGCGGCGTGTATGCACGCTTCTCGGGGAGCGGCGGCACGCTCACGTTGCTCGACGGGGCTGGGCGCGCGGTGCGCACGCTTGGCGCGGGCGCGGGGCTGGTCGCGGCCACGCGCTATGGCGAACAGGCGCCCGTGTGGCTCATCACCGGCACGAACGCGGCGGGTGTGAACCTGGCGGCTGACGCGCTCAGCGAAAGCGAGCTGCGCAACCGTTTCGCGCTCGCGCTCGAACCCTCGGGGATGGCACAACCCGTGCCGGTGGCGCAACCGTGAGCCCTCGGAGCTAGAGCAATGGCAATGGGTGCCACGCTCTTTTACCGTCGCCGCGCGAGCCCGCTTCACGCCACGCGCGCCACGGTGGCGAGCGTGTGGGCCGGTGCGCTGATCGCCGCGACGCTATTGAGCGAAAGCCCGCTCGTGTTGGGCGCGTTGCTCCTTGGTGTGCTCGGTGCGGGCGCCGGCGCTGGGCTCGGGCACGAGCTGGCGCGCACCCTGCGCACCGTGCTGATCGTGGCGATCCCGATCGTGCTTGTCAACGTGCTCGTCTCTCACGAAGGTTTCACGGTGTTCGCACGTCTCGGTGACCTCGGGCCGTTCGGACAGGGTGACCTGACGGTCGAGGCGCTCGTCTATGGCGCCGTGATCGCGCTGACGGTCGGCCTGCTGATGCTCGTCACAACGCTCGCGAGCCTCGCGATCGACCCGGACGAGCTGCTGGCGGTGTTTCGTCGTCGCTCGTTTCGCTCGGCGTTGACCGCGTCGTTGGCAACACGCATGATCGGCGTGCTGTCGGCCGATTCCCAGCGCCTGGCGGAGGCGCAGCGCACACGTCCCGGCGGCGCCGCCAAGGGGGCGCGTGCGCGTGTCCGCCTGTTGAGTGCGATCGTCGGCTCCTCGCTGGATCGCTCGATGGACGTGGCCGCGACGCTGGAGCTGCGCGGTTTCGCGATGGGCACTCCGCGCGGCCGCCGGGCACCGCGCCGGCCGTTCTCCCGCCACGACCGCGCGTTCGCCGCCTCCGCCGCTGCCGTGCTCGCGCTAGCACTGCTCGGCCGGCTGGTGGGGGCGGCCCAGTTCGATGCCTACCCGCTGCTGAGCATGCCCGTGTCCGGCGCGACTTTCGTGCTGTGCGCGGCGTTGCCGGCGGCCGTCATGCTGCCGCTGCTCGACCGTAGGGGGATCGAGCTTTGAGATCGGCGATGGAGTTCTCACGGGTCACATACCGCTACCCAGAGCGGTCCCAGCCCGCCCTGCGCGAGATCAGCGTGCGGATCGAGCAGGGTGAGTTGTGCCTGCTCGCGGGTCGCTCCGGGCAGGGCAAGTCGACGCTGATTCGCGCCGCCTGTGGGCTGGTGCCGCACTTCCACGGAGGCACGTTCGCCGGCAGCGTTAGCGTTGCCGGCATGGACACGCGCGAGCACCCGCCCGCCCAGCTCGGTGCCCATGTCGGCGTGCTACAGGGCGACTCCGAGACTCAGCTCGTGATGAGCTCGGTGCGCGCGGAGCTGGCCCTTGCGATGGAGAGTCGCGGGCATGGCGCCACCGCCGTTGCGCGCGCCGTCGAGGAGGTCTCGCTCGCGCTCGGCATTGACCATCTGCTCGAGCGCTCCACGCACGATCTTTCCGGCGGGGAGAAGCAGCGCGTGGCGCTGGGCGCGGCGCTCGTGGGTCGTCCACGCGTCGTGCTGCTCGATGAGCCCACCTCGCAACTCGACCCGGTTGCCGGCGACGAGCTGATCGGACTGCTGCGCCGGCTCAACCAGGAGTGGGACACCACCATTCTGCTCTCAGAGCATCGCTTGGAGCGCTGTCTCTCGGCTGCCGACAGGGTGATCGCGCTCGATGACGGGGAGGTCGTTCACGACGGTTCGCCAAGCTCGTTCCTGAGCTTCGCGGCGGAGCGTGAGCCCTCGCTGCAAACCCCCGGCGCGAAGCTGTTCGCGCTGGCCGGTCTCGGTCCCCCACCGGTCGGTGTCAAGCAGGCGCGTGCCGCCCTGCGTCGCGAAGGTCTGCTGCCCCCCGAGCCCGATCCGCACGTGGCGTCGCCGGCGAGCCACGCTGACGCGCGGGGAGATGGCGACCCGGACGCGCATTGGGACGGTGCATCCGCGCGTCACCCGGGCATCCGCACACGATTTGCGAGACGGGGCAGGGGAGAGGGCGTTGCCCCCTCCGCACTCGCGTTGCGCGGGGTGTGGTGTGAGATCCCGCGCGGCCCGGCGATTCTGCGCGGCGTAGACCTTGAGATCGCGCCGGGGGAGCGTGTCGTGCTGATGGGCCGCAACGGCGCTGGCAAGTCCACGCTCTTGCGCCACGCGGCCGCCCTGGTGGCCCCGACGCGCGGGAAGATCGAGCGGGCCGGCAGGGTGGCGCTGCTGCTGCAAAATCCGAACGACTACTTCCTGCACGAGCGTGTGTGCGACGAGCTGTCGCCCGAGGCGCTACGGCGAGCGGGCTTGGACGAGCTGGCCGAGCGCAACCCACGCGACCTCTCCGGTGGCGAGCGCCAGCGCCTCGCTCTGGCAATCGTCGCCGACGGCGGCGAGCCTCCCGCCGTGGTCGCGTTGGACGAGCCCACGCGTGGCATGGACCGTGAAGCGAAGGCGCATCTGGCGGAGGAGCTGCATCGCCGCGCGAGCGAGGGTCAGGCGGTGATCGTCGCCACGCATGACCCCGAGTTCGCGGCAAGCTGCGCGCAGCGGGCGATCCTGCTCGCCGACGGTCGCGTGATCGCCGACGGCCCGGCGGCCGATCTGCTCGCGGGCGGGTGGTACTTCGCGACCGAGACCGCCCGCATTCTCGGCGGAGCGGGCGGTGCGCTGCGCCCGGAGGACGGCGCGGAGCTATTGCTCGGTGCCGCCACCGGGGAGGTCGGATCGCCGCCTGACGGTGCCGAGGCTCATAAAGGGGGGGACTCCCACCGGGCAAGTGGCTCCCAGCAAGGCACGAACAGAA
>DATNKN010000297.1:0-2520 GCA_035603375.1 Solirubrobacteraceae bacterium | reverse complement strand
CATGCGGACGTCGCGCCCGACGCTCGCCCGCCACTGCTCGTGCTGGAGCCTCTGCGCGCCTTTCTGAACGAGCACGATCTTGGCTCCGGCGAGATCAGGGCGCAGCCGATCGGCGATGGGCACTCCAACGTGACCTATCTGATCGAGCGCGAGAGCGGCCCACAGCTCGTGCTGCGCCGTCCGCCGCGCCCGCCGCTGCCGCCGAGCGCCCACGACGTGCTGCGTGAGGCGCGCCTGCTGCGGGCGCTTGAGCCGACGCCCGCGCGCGTGCCGCGCGTGCTTGCGGTGTGCGAGGACGACACGTTGATCGGCTGCCCCTTCTATGTGATGGAGCGTGTGCAGGGCGAGGTGATCGTGTGGGAGACGCCCGCGGCGCTCGACGCGCCCGAGCAGCGCAAACGGATTGGCGAGCAGCTGATCGACGCGCTTGTCGAGATCCACGCCGTGGACTGGCGCGCGGCCGGCCTTGAGGGCTTTGGCAAGCCCAGCGGCTATCTCGATCGCCAATTGCGCCGCTTCGGCGGCCTGTGGGACCTCAACAAGACGCGCGAGATCCCAGCCGTCGAGCGCGTCGGGGAGTGGCTTGCCGAGCACAAGCCCGACTCCGGCCCCGCAACGATCGTGCACGGCGACTATCGCCTCGGCAACACGATGTTCGCAGCGCTTGCTCCCGCCGAGCTGGTGGCGGTGTTCGACTGGGAGATGGCCACGATCGGCGACCCGCTCGCCGACCTCGGGTATCTGTGCATGTTCTGGACGGAGGCCTACGACCCCGAAGGCGGCCTGCGCGAGCACCTCGGCAAGGTCACCCGCGCCGAGGGCTTCTCCACGCGCGCGGAGCTGATCGCACGCTACGAAGAGGCAACGGGGCGCTCGATGCGCGACTTGCGTTGGTACACCACGCTCGCGATCTGGAAGTCGATCGTGTTCATGGAGGGCAACTACAAGCGCGCTGTCGCCGGCACCACCGACGATCCCTACCTGAAGCAGTTCGGCGAGGGCGTGCTCGAGCTGGCCCGCCAGGCGGAGGCGGTGGCACTCGGTGACTGACTCCTCCAAAAGCGCCTTCCCCCCGCGCGCGCAGGGAGCATTGGCTTCTCAGAGCACGACAGCCAACGGCCGCACCGGCCTCTTGATCGACTGGGGCGGGGTGCTGACAACCAACCTGTTCACCTCCTTCCACGAGTACTGCGTGCGCGAAGAGATCGATCCGGCCGAGCTTGGCAAGCGCTTCAGCGCCGACCCGGAGTTCCGCGAGATGCTGATCTCGCTGGAGAAGGGCACGATGGACGAGGTCGCCTTCGAGCAGCGCTTCGCCGAGCTGCTCGGCGTTCCCTCAGACGGGCTGATCGACGGGTTGTTCGCCGGCGTGCAGCCGGATGTGGCGATGGTCGAGGCGGTCAGAGCCGCCCACGACGCGGGCATTCGTACAGCGCTCGTGTCCAACTCGTGGGGTGTACACCGCTACCCACACGACGTACTGGCCGAAATCTTCGACGGGCTCGTTATCTCAGGCGAGGAGGGCACGCGCAAGCCGGCCAAGCGCATGTACGAACTGGGCGCCGAGCGCGCAGGGGTGGCCGCCGAGCTGTGCGTGTTCGTCGACGACCTGCCCTTCAACCTCACGCCCGCCGAGGAGCTGGGCATGGCCACCGTGCATCACACCAGCGCCGAGACGACGATCCCCCAGCTCGAGGCGCTGCTCGGGGTGCCGCTCAGCGACTAATCCCGCTTACCCCGCCCATACAGCAGCTTGAACAGGCGCGAGATCATGCGCGTCGTGCGGGGCTTGTAGGGGAACATGTGCACCTCGCGCTTGAGCGCCAGCTTCGGCGTGATCACGATCGCCTGCTGGGAGCAGTACTTGCGGATGCCGCCGGCGCCGTGGCGCGAGCCGATGCCCGAGGCCTTGGCGCCGCCCATCGGCAACTCCAGGGCCGTGTAGTTGACGATCGCGTCGTTGACGTTGGCCGCGCCCGCTTCCAGGCGCCTGGCGACCGCCTCGCCACGCTCTACATCGCGTGAGAACACCGAAGCGCCGAGCCCGTAGGGCGACTCGTTGGCAAGGCGCACACCCTCGTCGGCGTCGGCGATCTTCATGATTGGCAGCGTCGGGCCGAAAGTCTCCTCGGTCATGACCTTCATCGTGTGGTCGACGTCCACCAACAGGGTCGGCTCGAAGAAGCGCCCGCTAACGTTCTCCACGGCCTTGCCACCGACGAGCACGCGCGCGCCCCTGTCGACCGCGTCGGCGACGTGCTCCGTGATCGTGTCGAGCTGTGGCGGGAAGGTGATCGCGCCGACGTCAACGGAGCCGGGGCCATTTGGGACGCCCACACGCAGCTTGCGCATCTTCTCCGTGACCTTGCCGACGAACTCGTCGTAGACCGGCGCCTCGACGTAGACGCGCTCGATCGAGATGCAGGTCTGCCCGGCGTTCTGCATCGAGTAGTACACGGCCGTGTTGGCAGCGCGCTCCAAGTCGGCGTCTGACAGCACGATCATTGGGTCCTTGCCGCC
>DATNKN010000296.1:0-4050 GCA_035603375.1 Solirubrobacteraceae bacterium | reverse complement strand
GCCGGCGTCAGCTACCTGATAAATCTTGCCAACACAACCAAAGGCGCGTGTGTCGGCGGAGCGCTGTTCGCTCCCGACACGGGTTCCTTCGAAGATGGCTCGTCGCTGGTGCACATGGGCTGCGGCGGCTACCGGCTATTCACCCCCGGCCCGGGCCAGGGCGGTCTTTATAGCTTTGATGTCACCCCACGCACGTCATATCGCGGCGTACAGCGTTTCCACCTGCAGGTCGCGCCCGCCGGCCCGGCCGAAACCGCTCCCGGGCTCTCGCTCGGCAACTACGCTCACGCTCACGGGCGCCTCGATGGTCGCGGCGTGAGCGTGCTGCGCCTGTATCGCCTCGACGTCACGAGTCACTCGAACCTCACCCTGAGGCTGCTCGCGCCCGAATCGGCCGACTTCAACCTGCAGCTGCGCAACCAGAATGGCAACGTGATCGAATGCCAGTGCGGTGGCAGCGGCTCGCAGACCCTCCAGCGCCGCCTGCAACCCGGCCGTTATTACGCGGTCGTCTCCGTCCGCGACGCCACCGCCGGCAACTACACGCTCGTGCGCGAGTCGCGCACGATCACCTCGACATCGCTCTCGTTCTCCTCGACCAAAGTCGTCCCCGGGCAGGAAGCGGCGATCGATGTGAAGGTCACGCCGTCCGCCTCCGGTCCCGTCACGGTCGAGATCGAACGCTTCGACCCAGTCTTTGGTTGGCAGTTCTACCGTCAGGTCTCAGCTCTCGTCAGCGAAGGAGCGGCGAGCATTCCGTTCGTCGCCCCCGCCGTCGGGCAGTGGCGAGCGAAGGCAACCTACGCCGGCTCGCTGGTGTCGAGCCCCAGCGCGGTCGGTTTTTCCTACTTGCTTGTTTCCTGAGCGACGTTCGGCCCGGGGCTTGCCGGTTTTCCGAGCGGCGTAGAGGGCGTGCGCGTCGCGCTAGCGACCCGCCAACTGCTCGCAAGCAACCTCCCAGGCGGCCATGTCGTGGCCGGGGATAACAACCGCCTCTGGGTGCTCGCGGTCATAGGCCTGGATCTGTCGGAGGCTGTGCTCGAAGGCTTTGCGGTCATGAATCAGCCAGGGGCGCTCAGTGCCTCTGATCGTGTCCATCGTGTATGCCGCGTCGGCGGCGAGCAGTGCCTCGCGCTCGTCTAGGCGCGCAATCAGCGACAGGTGTCCGGCGGTATGCCCTGGGGTTGAGGCGAGCGTCAGCGCGCCGTCGCCGAACACGTCGATCGTGCGCTCGAACGGGCCGCTGGCGATGGCTGACGGCGCCGTGAAGTCGATTGTGCGGTAGCGCGGGCGGGGGTCCAGTTGCGCCTTGGAGTAGCCGTTCAGCAGCGCGTCGCGCGCCCATGCCGCGGCCCACTCGCGCTCGTCAACGAGCACGGTCGCGTTGGGGAAGTCACACAGCGCGCTTGCGTGGTCGAAATGCAGGTGGGTCATCACGATGAGCCGAATGTCGGCGGGCTGCAGTCCACGCGCTCGCAGTTGCGCGGCTGCCGTCTGCTCGGGGTTCATGCTTGAGTGACGCGACATCAATCGGCCGATCGGACCGAGGTTGCGAGCACGCTCGCGGCCGCCTCCGGGTATCACCGACTCGTGCATCCCCGTGTCTACGAGTACCGGACCCGCGGTCGGGTGCTCGAGCAGGTACGCCGGGATCGGTATCGCGATCAAGCCGCTGGCGGGAACGCCCAGGCCAAATGCCTTCAGCGCCTCAATGGGCCCTGGCCGGCGGCGAAACCAGTTGGGCGCCATCAACGCCTCCGCGCACAGCAGCGGATGCAGCGTCAACTTCGCGTCTGCCCGTCCGCCCGGCAGCGGAAAATCGGCGGGTCTGGTCGGGGGCTGATGGATTGACACCGCCTTAGCCTACTCAGGGTCGCTCAGCCAGGTACTTACGCAAGAGCGGCTCGGGAATTGTCCAGTCGCCGCGGCCGTGGTGTTCGGCGATTCCGACTCTCTCCATCATGCTCAGCGCTCGCCGCGCGGCCGAGGAGGCCGTGCCACTGTACGGGTGGCGTCCGCGCGCCACCCGTACAGCGATTGGATAGGCATGTGCGGTGGACCGCAATCGCTCGACCGCATCCTCGTGGCGCAGGCGGTCGGCTTGCATCGCAAGCTCGTAGCCGCCACGCACATCGCCAATCTCGATCGTGCCGATTTCGCGGTGGGAGAGCGTGACGGTCAGGGTCTCGCGGGCGATAAGCATCGTGGTGCGTGGGTGTCCCTCGCCGAGTGTCACGATCTCGGCGACGGCCTCCTCGGTCGGACGAACGTCGAGCTCGTGGTAACGGGCCGCAATCCCTGCCTCCCACTCGCTTGGCAGGATCGGGCTGAGTTCGTGGAAGTTGCCGAACTGGCCAAGCGCTCGGCGCGCCGGGCCAAACAGGTCACGCATCAGGTGCTCCATGCTTCCCGCAAACAACACACTCACCAGTGGCGAGCGCTGAAGCTGAGAACGCAGTTGCTTACCGAGGAGGTCTGGGTCGCCGAAGCGATGTGAGGAGGTCGCGATGTCTTGAAACTCGTCGAGGAACAACACGATCCGTCGATCGTCCTTCTCAGCGATGCGCTGTGCCAGGGCGATCGTCGCACCAAGACCCGCGAGTTCGCTTCGGCCGCTCGAAGACGGAGTGTTCCAGGCCAGCTCGACGTCCTCCCCAAGGTGTGTGCGCAGGGTGGCTACCACTCCGCGTGGTAGGAGTTCGCGCAACTCACGTCCGCTCTCACGGGCCCGCTCGAGCGCCTTTGCGACGGATCCTCGGTTCGCGAGGATCGATTGGGCGAGAGCCCTCGTGAGTGAGGCCATGTCCTCGTGATCCCATAGGTCCACCTGCGCTGTGTACAGCCCCGCGGAGCCGGCGCGGGCGAGCGCCGCCAGTGCCACCGTTGACTTGCCGGTGCGTCGTGGTCCGGCCAGCACCATATGGGTGCCTGCACCCAGGCGCTTGGCAAGGTCCTGTACGTCGCTCGAGCGGCCGATCAGTAGATCCGGCCTGACGGGATCGTCAGTTGGGAACAGTTCGCGGATATCACGCATCGTGACCTATTATAGGTCAGGTTATGACCTATTGAGCGTGCTGTCGGATATTGCGCCCGACATCCACTATTGGCCAGCACCCTATCCGTGCCTCGCCGTCCGTTGAATCGTCGGGCGCGTAGCTGTAGCGTACGCTCATGCACTCCGCTTGGCCTGCTCTCCCTTACGCCGAGTGGCGCGAGACGTGCGACACCCTTCACGCTCACACGCAGGTTCTCGGCAAGCTGGCGGTAGCCCTCGCTCCGCCCGAGCCGCAGCTGCAGCACGCGGCGTTGCGGCTGACCGCGCGCGGTTGGGAGACGCTTCCGCTGCCTGCGCCCAACGGCTCGGGCTCGCTTGTGGTCGTGCTCGACCTGCACGCGCACGAGGTGCGCGCCGAGCGTAGCGATGGGCGCGTATCGCGGGTTGCGTTGATGCCCGACCGGCCGGTCGGCGAGGTCACCCGTGAACTGCTGGACGCGGTCGGTGGGCTTGCGGGTCCGGTTGAGATCGATCCGACGCCGCAGGAGGTCACCTGGAGCGTGCCGCTGGACGAGGACCACGAACACACGCGCTATGACTCCGCCCAGGTTGAGCGCTATTTCGCCGCGGCCACCCAGGCCGCGCTGGTGCTCGCCGCGTTCCGTGCGCCCTATCGCGGCCGCTCCACGCCGGTCAACGCCTGGTGGGGCTCGTTCGACCTGGCCGTCAACCTCTTCTCCGGGTTGCCCGCCGACCCTCCGTCGCAGGATTTCATCATGCGCAATGCGATGAACGTGCAGGAGGTTGCGATCGGGTGGTGGCCCGGCGACGCGCGCTATGAGAAGCCGGCCTTCTACGCCTACGCGCATCCCGCGCCGGGCGGATTCGCCGATGCCGAGCTGTCGCCCTCGGCCGCACGCTGGGACGGCGCGCTTGGCGAGTACGTGCTCGACTGGGACGACGTCCGCGCCGCCGCGGACCCGCACGCGTTCGCGCTGGAGTTCGCGCGCTCGGCCTTCCGCCACGCGTGCCTGGTGTGCGGGTGGGAGCCCGAC
>DATNKN010000400.1:0-6556 GCA_035603375.1 Solirubrobacteraceae bacterium | reverse complement strand
GGGGCGGGGCTGGGTGCGGGCGCGCCTGACGCCGAGCCCGGAGCGGCCGGCTGGGGGGCTCCGCCCGCCGGGGGTGGGCCCGCCCCTTCGCGCCGCGCCTGTGCTTGGGCGACATCCTGCATCGTGGTGCCCTTGCGCCCGTCGGACTGCAACAGCAGCTTGAAGTCGTGCGGGCTGGTGGCTACGCGCATTGCCTCCTCCGTCGTCACACGACCAGCCTTGACATGGCCGAACAACGCCTGATCGAAGGTTTGCATCCCGTAGTAGGCGCCGTTTGCGATTGCCTCGCCGAGCTGGCCGGTCTGGTTGGGATCGACGATCATGTCGCGCACGCGGCCTGTCATGCGCAGGATCTCGCACACCGCCACGCGCCCACCGCTCGCACCGGGGACTAGCCGCTGGGAGATGACACCCTTGATCGTGCCCGCGATCATCGAGCGCGCCTGGTTGTGTTGATGGGGCGGGAAGAAGTCCAGCAGGCGGTTGATCGACTCGGGTGCGTCCACCGTGTGTACGGTGGAGAGCACGAGGTGGCCGGTCTCTGCGGCCGACAGCGCGGTGCGCACTGTCTCCTCGTCGCGCATCTCCCCTACGAGGATCACGTCGGGGTCCTGGCGCAGTACGCGGCGCAACGCGCGCTCGAAGGACTTGGTGTCCATGCCCACTTCGCGCTGGTTGATGACCGAGCGCTTGTCGCGGTGCACGAACTCGATCGGGTCCTCGATCGTGACGACGTGCTTGCTCATCGTCGTGTTCATATGGTCGATCATCGCGGCCAGCGTCGTCGACTTGCCCGAGCCAGTGGTCCCGGTCAGCAGCACGATCCCGCGCTCCTCCTCGGCGAGTTCGCGCACGACCGGCGGCAGCGCCAGCTCCTCGATCGTCGAAATTTTGGTGGGGATCGCGCGGCAGGCGAGCGAGATCAGGCCGCGCTGGCGGAACGCGTTTACGCGGAAGCGCGCCACGTCCGCGATTTCGAAGGAGAAGTCCACCTCGTGCTCCTCGGCGAACTCCTTCAGCTTGGCCTGGTCGTGGAGCAGCTCGTGCAGAGCCTGTTCGGTGTCCTGCGCGCTGAGCACCGGCACCGACTGGTCGGGGCCGAGCACGCCTTGCACGCGATACAGCGGCGAGGAATTGACCTTCAGGTGCAGGTCGGAACCGCCGCTGGCCACAAGCTTGCGCAGCGCTGCATGCACATCGAACATGCCCACTGCATCGGCCGGCGGACCGGCCTACTTGAACCCGGCAACGCGGTGTGGACGAGCGCTACGCCACGTCGCGGAGCTTCTGTGCCTCCGCGAGCGACTGCAGCTTCTTGAGCGACTGATTCTCGATCTGGCGGATGCGCTCGCGCGTGACGTTGAATGTGCGCCCGACCTCGTCCAGCGTGCGGGGATGCTCGCCGCCGAGCCCATAGCGCAGCTCGAGCACGCGCCGCTCGCGGTAGGAGAGGTTCTCCAGGGCCTCGCGCAGCGCCTCCTTCGTCAGGATCTCCGCGGCGCGCTCATACGGCGACTCGGCACGCTCGTCGGCGATGAACTGGCCGAACTCCGACTCCTCCTCGTCGCCGACGGGCTTCTCAAGCGACACTGGTGCCTGGGCTGAGCGCTTGATCGAATCGACCTCCTCGGGGTCGATGCCCGTGACCTCGGCGATCTCGTCCGCCGTGGGCTCGCGGCCCAGCTCGGTCACGAGCTTGCGCTCGGCGCGGCCGATCTTGTTGAGCTTCTCGACCACGTGCACGGGGATGCGGATCGTGCGGGCCTTGTCAGCCAACGCACGCGCGATCGCCTGGCGTATCCACCAGGTGGCGTAGGTGGAAAACTTGAAGCCCTTGCGGTAGTCGAACTTCTCCGCGGCGCGCACCAGCCCGAGCGTGCCCTCTTGGATCAGATCGAGAAACGGAAGGCCCTGGTTGCGGTAGTTCTTGGCGATCGAGACGACCAGGCGCAGGTTGGACTCGACCATCTTCTGCTTGGCGTCGAGGTCGCCGCGCTCGATGCGCTTGGCGAGATCGACCTCCTCCTGGGCGGTGAGCAGGCGAACCTTGCCGATGTCCTTGAGAAACAGCTGCAGGGAGTCGGTGGTCATGTCCGGCTTGAGGTCCAGCGCGGTCTTGGCCTTACGCCGCCCGCGCTTGTCCGGTGCCCGTTCGACCTGAGTGCCGGCCGCGGTTGCCGGGTCGATGTCCTCGACGAGCTCTATCTCCGATTTCTCGAGATAGCCGTGCAGCTCCTCGACGTCGGACTCGTCCAGGTCCAAGTCGGAGGTCGCGGTGGATATCTCCGCGAACGTGAGCACACCCACCTGCTGCCCCTTGGTCAGCAGGTTCTTGACCTCTTCCAGCTCTTGAAGTTCCACCACAGACATACTTTTTTTCCGTTTCCGTCGGGAGACTCCCCGGGTTGCCGAACCCCCGACGGGGCCCCCCTCGGGGTGCTGCTCGAGGACTACCTTAGCCGGGCTGTGGCCGAAACCCGCCCGACAGTACAACTAAGATGTACGGGGATATCCTAACGCCTCGCGCGCCGCGTCACCGGGGCAATCCGCGGCTCGCTCTCGACCTTTGCTGCATATAGCGGGAAGGTGCGCGATGATTGCGTGAGGATGAGCGCGAAGGAGAGCCGCAACGGAAGCGACGCCGACACGATCCCCGAGGGCGGGATCCTCGCTGCGTTGCCGCGAACCAGGCCACAACGCGCCAGTGCGCGGCGGGAGGCCGCGCGCGCGTCCACGGTGGCCAAGACAAGCGCGACAACCGGGATCGAGGCCGAGCCGAGCGGCACGGCCGACGCCAGGACACCTGCCGTGACCGCGAAGAAGCCCTCGCCGGCCAAGCGCCCTGCCCAAACCAAGAGCAAGCCGGCAAATGCGCGCGGCGCGAGGGTCTCGCCAGCGAAGGCCAGCGCAAGCGCCGAGTTGGCGACACCCAGGAAGCCCACGGCAACCGCGAAGCGCAGAGCGAAACCGATCGCCAAGCCCCCGGAGCCACCGGCTCCCAAGCAGGGATATGAGCCGGAGGAGGAGGTCGAGTTGGGCGCGACCGTGCACCCGCCAAGCGGCGCGGAGCTGGTCGAGTCGGTGGCCGACATCTTGGGCGAGCTGGCCGGATCAAGCTTCGCGGCGGGCGGGCGCCTGCTCAAGGACGCGATGTCGCTGCTGCGCCGCCCCTGAGCACCGCTCGAAGCTCCGCAAAACGCGACATCGCGTACGCGGTTCCGACTGCCGCGCCTGTATACTTCCGCCAACGCCGAGTTCTCGCGAGCCAGCTCGCGGGGAACGGGGGACCCAATGCGGACCGCAGTGGTTCGCGGGGGCGAATCGGCCTATGTTGGCCGTAGCGCGGCAATAGCGCGAGCCCGTCAGCTCACCCCGTAGGCGCCGAGAACAGATGAACCGTACGCTTGCGAACAAGACGCTGCTCGCTGTTGCCACCACGCTCGTATGCGCGGTCGCGACGACTCCCGCCGTACTGGCAAGCACGGCGCTGGCGAGCACCAGCGACTCGCAAAGCGCGTCCGCCTCAAGCAGCGGCGGCGCCAGCGCGCCGGGCACGACACCCGCCGGAACACCGGCGAAGCCGAGCGCGAAAGCACAGATCGCGACCTGGTTTGGGCCCGGGTTCTACGGCAAGCGGACCGCGTGCGGGCAGACGATGAGCCCGGTAATCGTTGGTGTGGCCAACCGCACGTTGCCCTGCGGCACGCTGGTGCTCGTTGACTACAAGGGCCACCGGCTGACTGTGCCCGTGATCGACCGTGGGCCCTATTCGCACGGCGCGACGTGGGACCTCACGTGGAGTGCGGCGAGCGCGCTGACGATCACCGAGACGGTGCGAGTCAACACGAAGGTCGTGGGCAGCACGCCGAACAACCCCATGCTGGGAGTTCCAGCCGAAGCATTGCCGAGCCCGCAGGCGGTAGCCAGCGGCGGCACCGCGGCGAGCTGACGTCTTTTCAGCTTTCGCTGACGGTTTGCATGACGCCTTGGCCTCTGGTGGTGAGTGTCCAGGCGTTTGGTGCTCCCTTGCCGAGGTCGGTGTCAGCGTTCTCGATCAGCCCGAGCTTTCTTAGACGTGCGAGCAGCTTCGATATCTGGCCCTGGTCTTCGATGCCTGCTGCTTGGCCGAGCTGGCGATTGGAGGAGGCGGGATTGGTGGCAACCGCTGCGAGCACGCGTACGGTCCTGTAGGTGAGGCGCATGTCCAGATCGCCGAGCGGATCCTTGAAGCGCTCGCGCGGCGCATCCTGTCGCACGGGTACGGGTCGTTCCATCTCCTTTTGTGCGGCGGCCTGTCCGAGATAGGGGAGCACGATCATGCTCATTAGCGAGCTTGTCAACTCCACCAGACCCGATCGTGGCACCGAGGACGGGCCAGTGGTCCGTGAGCCGGACTTATCGACGCTCCGCGACCCTAACGCATCGGCGAGCAGTCGCGAGTGGAGCACCGAGAGCACTCCGCCCACCACGCTCGCGGCCATCAGCGGCGGTGGCCCGTTGCCGCGTTTGGCCTCGGCTCGACCTTCGTCCACTACAGCGATGATCGGTGCGAGCACTTGCTCCCGGTATGCCAGTGCACTTGGTCCCGCCGCGAGGGACTCCACAATCAGTAGTCGCGCGATATCTGGATCGTCATCGAGTAGTTCGAGCAGCACACAGAGAGCAGCGCGGATTCGTCCTCTCCAGGACCCAGGCTGCTGATATGCGTCTTGGACGCCGCGCGCGAGCCGCGCAACAGCGTTCTCCAGCGCTGCGAGCAAGCAGTCCTCGCGATCCTCGAAGATCTCATAGAACGTGCGGCGCGAGACCCCCGAGCGAGCGACGACGTGGGTGACCGTCAGGTTCGCCGCACCATGCTCAGCGACGACATCAACGAGCGCGGCGAGCATCCGTGCTCGCTGAATCTCAGCCACCTGCCGATGCCCATCAGAGCGCTCGCCTACGTCCGCCCGAGCACTCCCCACGCCGTTGCGGGCGGAGCGCGACAATCCGGGCTCTAGCTGCCCAACTGAGCCCTGCCCACCGGCGCGCATCTCATTTCTTCTTCCCGTGCTTGCCCTTGACTTTCGCCTTCTTCTTGGGCTTGGCCTTCGCGCAACCAGTTACGCTTATCGGAGTGGACTGGTGGATGACCGCGCCGTCCTGGCCCGTGAACGCTGTCGGCATTGTGAGTTTCGTCTTGCAGAGATTCCCGTTCGCTGCGAGCGCCGAATACTTGCCTTGCGGCAGGTTCAGTTCGAAGCTCGCGATCGGGACGTCGGGTACGTTCTTGAATGTGCTGCTCGTAATGTTCGTTTTGCCGTTGATGAATGTCGAGCCGACGAGGTCTACGGTCACGCCATAGCCCTGTAGGACCGCGATCAGGGACGGGAATTCTTCCCCAGCGTGCGACACGAAATACGTTGGTCCTTCGATCGGGACCGGCAATACCGGCGTGATCGCCTTTGCATGACCCACGATCGACGCCGGTGGACAGTTCGCTGGGTTCGCTTCAAACGTCGCCGCCGTACATGCCTTCTGCAACGTCGTCAACCTTGACGGAAGCTGTTTCGGTAGATCCACCTTGACCGACGCGATGTTCGACTGGGACGACGCCTGGTTCGCACCAAGATTCCCTGTGGGATAGACGATCTTCGCGGTCAGGCTCGCTCCGCTAGCCCTTGATGTTTTCCCGCTGGTGGACACCGAGAAGTTGGGCTTAAACGCGAGGCTGCGACAGGAACCCATCTGGAAATGGCTTGATACTGGTGCTGTTGCCCCTTCGAAGCTGTAGGCCGTGCCGGAGAAGCTCATCGGGTTACAGCTTGTTGGGTTGAACATGAATTCCGGCCGGTCGATCACGGCGTCGATCTCGCGAATATCGGTCGGTATCCCCTTTACCGTCTTGGGGAACGCCGTCGTTGAGATCGTTAGTTGGCTGGTGTGTGGGTCCACTTCGATCTTCGCTCGGACCACTTCGGTACCGAGGTTGAATGGGCCGGCGACTATCGGCACCGCGATAGACAAGCCGAATGGAGCACCCTCGTATGGTCCGGTTAGATAGATGGGTGCGGGCGGAGCACCGGGCTCGGGCAACACGAACGGGTACGGGCCTGGTCCAACCTCGGCGACCGTATGCCCGATCTGCGACGCGGCAGAACAGGTTCCTTGGGCTGCTTGTGGTTCTTGACATAGGGGGACCTTGGCGATCATGCCCAACAATCCCTCTGGTGTCTTGAACTGTAGTTTTTCGATGTGCTGCTGCCCATCATTACGCGACAGCAGCATCGTGAAGTCCGTATAGCCAGCCGCCTGATCAGTCGTTGCACCGGCGGTCATCGTCGGTGCGAACGGTAGTGGTCCCGTACAGTTGGACGCACTGCTGCCGCCTGGTCCCGCGGTGATCTGGAAGTTGCTTTCCGATAGCGCATCCGCAGTCAACGGCGTGCTCCACGGCGTAAAGTCCGCCGTCGCTGTATAGACCCCGCAGAACTGTGGTGTCACAAGAGCTGCTTGTGCCCCACCGCTGAAGCTCAACACGAATTCGTTGAGCGGTGCGTCTGGTGTTCCCGGGTCT
>DATNKN010000277.1:0-10497 GCA_035603375.1 Solirubrobacteraceae bacterium | reverse complement strand
GCCGCCGGCGTTCGCGCTCTTCGCGCGCACGCTCGCGTTCCTGCTCGGTACGCTGCCGTGAGGCGTCGGATCCGTTGTTCGAAGCCAAGTCGCTGACCCTACCGACCCCGCGCGAGCCAGCCCTCCAGGAGGACCGCGGCGGCACGCGAGTCCTCGCTGGTCACCGCGCCGGTCATGCCGGCGGCGATGCGAGTGGTAAAGCGCTCGTCGTACAGCTCGACCGGCACATCCTCACCGAGCCGCCGCGACAGCGCAGCGGCGAAGCTTCGCGTCTCGCACGTCTGCTCGGTGTCTTCGCCACGCAGTGACAGCGGCAGGCCGACAACCACGCGCTCGATCTCACGCTCGCTCACAAGCGCCACGATCGCGGCCATCCCACGCCGCTCGGTCGGCCGCGCCACCGGGTCGATTGGCGTGACGATCGTGCCGGTGGGGTCGCTCACCGCACAACCGCAGCGCGCGCTGCCGTAGTCGAGCGCCAGCACTCGCACCGCTAATGGCCGCCAGGCGAGCCTGCACCGACGGCGGCGCTCGAATCTAGGATGCTCAGCACGGCTCAGCTCGCTGCGGGGGCGGCGCTCGCGAGCGTGGTCTCGACGACCTCGCGTGCGGCCTGCAGCGCTTCGTCCAGCTTCTCGGGGTGCCGTCCGCCGGCTTGGGCCATCGTGTCGCGTCCCCCTCCCCCGCCGCCCGCGACCTTGGCGGCGACCTTTACGATCTCGCCCGCCTTCAGCCCGCGCGCCACCAGCTCGGGTGCGACGCTGACAAGCAGCGATACGCGACCGTCGATGGCGGCGCCGAGCACGAGCACACCGTCGCCCGCGAGCTTGCCCTTCAAGCGATCGGCGAGCCCGGGTAGAGCCTTCGCGTCGCTGACCTGCACACTGGCGACCAGCAACTTCGCGCCCCCGACGGTCGTGACTGCGCTGGCAAGCGACTCCAGATCCTCCGTACCCACACCGGCATCCTGGCGAGTGCTCTTCTGGAGCTTGCGACGCTCGGCCTCCCGCTCGGCTACGACGTCGGCGATGCCGCCCGGCCGTGTGCGCAAGATGGTGGCGATCGCCTGCAGCTCGCGGTCGTGCTCGCGCAGCAGCTCCACCGCCGCCGGGCCGGTGAGCGCCTCGATGCGCCGTACATTGGCGGCGCTGGATGTCTCGCTGGTCACGCGAAACACGCCGATCTCCGCGGTGTTGGCGACGTGCGTGCCGCCGCACAGCTCGCGCGAGTACTCGCCCGCGCCGATCTCGACCATGCGCACCACGTCCCCGTACTTCTCGCCGAACAGAGCCATCGCGCCGAGACGCTTGGCCTCATTCAGCGTTGTCGTGATCGGGTGCACCGGATCGGCGCCCACGATCCACGCGTTGACCTGGTCCTCCACGTCGCGCAACTCATCGGTGCTGAGCGCGGCACCGTGGCTGAAGTCGAAACGCAGCTTGTCGGGGCCTACATAGGAGCCGGCTTGGCGCACGTGTGTGCCAAGGCGCGCGCGCAGCGCGGCGTGCAACAGGTGGGTGGCGGTGTGATTGCACTCGGTGGCGTGGCGTGCGGCGTGATCGACGCGCGCGAGCACCGGCTCGTTGAGGTCGAGCGTGCCCCGCTCCACGACGACCTCGAGTGCCTGGTCGTCGCCGAGCCTGAAGACATTCTCCACGCGCGCGCGGCAATCGCCGTGCTCGCATTCGATTGTGCCGGTGTCAGAGATCTGCCCACCGCCGGCTGGGTAAAAGGGCGACTCGGAGAGCTTGACGAGCAGACGCTGCCCACTCACCGCGCCATCGCCCGAGCCGCTCGAACCGTCTGGCCCGCCCACCTCGCCATCTCCCACTTCGGGATCCTCGCCAGCAACCGCGGCAACACTGGTCGGCTGTCGCTCGGTTTCATAGCCGGTGAAACGCGTCGACAGCCCGGCGCTCTCCGCGAACCGGCGGGCGCGCTCGCGCGGATCCTCTCCTCCGCCCGCGCCCGAGCCGCTAGCACCCCTAAGCGTCCCGGCGGCGCGCGCACGGGCACGCTGCTCGTCCATCAAGCGCTCGAACTCGGCGCTGTCGACACTCAGGCCCTCCTGCTCGAGCAGCTCGCGCGTAAGCTCGAATGGGAAGCCGAACGTGTCGTGCAACTTGAAGGCGTCCTGAGCCTGCACCGAGCGCTCGCCCTGCTCGCGGGCGTGGTCGATATGGAAGCGGAGCACCCCCATGCCCTGCTCCAGGGTGCGCCCGAAACTGTCCTCCTCAGAGGACAGCCACTTGCTTATCGCATCTTGCTGCTCGACCAGCTCCGGGTAGACGTCGCCCATTGTCTCGCGCACGACTTCGGCGTAGCGACCGAGGAATCCCGGAGCCATATCCAGAGCACGCCCTTGCTGGATCGCGCGACGCATCACGCGCCGCAGCACATAGCCGCGCTCCTCGTTCGATGGCACGACGCCGTCGGCGAGGAGGAAAGTCATCGCACGCGAATGGTCGGCGAGGATGCGCAGCGCCCGGTCGGCGACCGGGTCATTGCCGTAGCTCGCGCCCGAGAGCTGCTCGCCAAGCTCGACCAGGGGTCGGAACTGGTCGGTTTCGAAGACCGACTCCTTGCTCTGCAGGATCGCGGCCATACGGTCGAGCCCAAGGCCAGTGTCGATGTTGCGCGCCGGCAACTCCTGCAGCACGGAGCCTCCCCCCTCGCCGGGCAGCTGGTTGTATTGCATGAACACGAGGTTCCAGTACTCGAGGAAGCGTTCGTTCTCGCCGCCGGGCAGATCGCCGGGCGCACCAATGTGGGCGCCGCGATCGACATACAACTCCGAGCACGGACCGCACGGACCGACCGGGCCGGCCTGCCAGAAATTCTCAGAGCGCGGACAGCGCACGATCCGCTCTGAGGACACACCAAGCTCTTCCCACAGCGTGATTGCCTCCTCGTCGGGGCCGAGGCCGAGACCCTCGTCGCCCTCGAACACCGTCACCCAAATATCCCCCGGCGCGAAACCAAACACCTCGAGCGACAGCTCCCACGCAAACGCGATCGCCTCGCGCTTGAAGTAGTCACCGATCGAGAAATTGCCGAGCATCTCGAAAAAAGTGAGATGCCGGTTGGTGTTGCCGACGTTGTCGATATCCACCGTGCGAAAGCACTTCTGACAACTTGTGAGGCGCGGCGCGGGCGGCGCCTCCTGGCCGAGGAAATACGGCTTCAGCGGATGCATTCCCGCGACCGTGAGCAGCGCCGAGGAATCGTGCGCGGAGGGCACCAGTGAAGCTGAGGGAATACGCCGATGACCGCGCTCCTCGAAAAAAGTCAGGTATTGCTCGCGAATTTCGTTTGTGGTCATCTTTTTATGGATTTGGGGTCGTACTCTGCTGCTCTAGCTGGCCGTGCGTGGATCCATGGCGCTCTACGCGCGACCCAGACATATTCGGGCCGCCCGACGATCCTAGAGGCCGGCGAGCGTTTGCGAGGAGACGGACGAGGCGATCGTGCCATGCCCGACGATCGTGTCGCCTGCATACAGACACGCGACCTGGCCGGGGGCGGTGCGCTCGATCCGCTCCGCCATCCGCACCTCCAGGCGCTCGTGCGTGCCGGGCGACGGCGAGCCCTCTACACGGCACGGCATCCGCTGGCCGCGGTAGCGCACCTTCACACCATCCACGCGTGCACCCTCGCGGTGCAGCACGACGTCGCGCACACGCACGCTGCCGGCAAGCAGCTGCTCGCGCGAGCCGACCGTGACGGTGCCGGCGCGCACGTCGGTGGCAATCACATAGCGCGGCGGCCCGCCACCGAGGCCGAGGCCGTGGCGCTGGCCGATCGTGACGGTGTGCACGCCGCCATGCTCGCCCAGCGTGCGCCCGTCGCTGTCGAGGATCGGACCGGCCTGCCTGCCGAGGCCGCCGTGGCGCTCAAGGAAATCGACGCGCTTGGTGCCCGCCAGGAAGCACAGGTCCTGGGAATCGGGACGGCGCGCGACCGCAAGACCGGCGCGCGCGGCCAGCTCGCGCACCTCGGGCTTGGTGAGCGCACCGAGTGGGAAACGCAGGCGCGCAAGCGACTCGGGCGCGAGCGCGGCAAGCGCGTAGCTCTGGTCCTTGCTCTCGTCGCGGGCCACCCGCAGCAATGGCCTGTCCCGCCCCGACGTCGGGTCCGATGCGCAGGCGCCGGGCTCGCTCTCGCGCACTACACGTGCGTAGTGGCCGGTGGCGAGTGCGCTCGCACCCAGTCGCTCGGCGAGGTCGAGCATCGCGTCGAGGCGCACGTTGCCGTTGCAGCGCACGCATGGGTTGGGCGTGAGGCCCGCCGCATGATCGGCCAGCCAGCCGTCCACCACGCCGGCACGAAACTCCTCGCGCAGGTCGATCGAGAAGTGCGCAAGGCCCATGCCGTGGGCGATGTCGCGCGCGGCGCGCACCGCCTGCGCCGAGCAGCAGCTGCGCTCGCCGTCGTTCTCCGGGTCGGCCCACAGCTCGAGCGTTACCGCCACCGCCTCGACGGGCACCGACGGCTCGCTCTCCGCGACGCCGCGCTCCTCGCCACAGTCGCGGCCACTCGCCGCGACCGGGTGCGCGCGCCCACCGACGTCCCCGCCCCGCGCGATGCCGTCCCTACCCTGACACACGAGCAGCGCCGCGACCGCACTGTCCACGCCACCACTCATCGCGACCAGCGTGCGCGACGGCACCATGGCCAGCTGTGCGTGTTCGCGCGCGGCCCAACCGAGTGCCCGGTGCAGTGCATCGGCGGCCAGTTCGGCGGCGTGGCGCTTGGCCGGGCCGAGGCCACCAAGCTCCGCAGCGATGTCGTTTGCGCCCAACCGTGCGGCCGAGAGCAGGCGCTCGCCGCGCACGAGCGCGACCGTCGCGCTACCGGCGGCAATCGCGGCGCCGCAGCCGCTCGCGTCAAAACCCGCATCGACGATCCGCCCCTCGGCACTGGTCGGATCGACCGCGAGCGAAACGCGAATCAAATCGCCGCACGCAGCCCCGCCGGCTGCGCCTGTGCACGCGCTCGCGGGCACGTGCCCGCGTCGCAGCGGGCGTTCCAGATGATGGGCAAGCGCGTCGACACTCATCGTTTGTCGAGTGTAGGGGCCGGTCGCGACGGGCGGTCGCGAGTATGCGTCGAGACACAAGCGGTACCGCAAGCAAATACCGCCAAGCGCTATGGCGCGGGACGTGCCTGGCTTCAGGCGCCGTGTTAGTGCGTGGCGTGCTGTGCTTCGCGCACGGCCTGCTGCAGCGCGAACACTTCCGTCAGGCCGGTGAGCGTGCTCACCACGCCGTGGCGGTTGACGATCAGGATCGTCGGGGTTTGGTATACGCGCACCACTTCGGTGATCGAACCAAACATGTTCACCTGGCTGGCCAGCGCGGAGTGCATCACGACTGCGCCTTTAGAGCCGCTGACAAGCGCACCCGCCTGCGAGTGAACCTCCTGATCGACGGAGGAGTGCGGGTTCCAAAACACGAGCATCACGGTCTTACCGTGAGCCAGCTCCGCTTCGACGGCGATCTGCCCGGCAGGGCGGACGTGCCGTCCAGCCACGGTGCGATCGGGGTGACCACTCGAACGCGATACCGCATGGCCGGTGGAGGGCACAACGGTCTTGTGCGACACCGACGTGCTCTTGTGCGTGCGCGTCGTGGTGCGATGTGTGACCACCACCGTCTTGCTGGACGTCGCTGAGGTTTTGTGTGCCGCCACGACGGTCGTGTGCGTGACAGTCTTGTGTGTGACGGTCTTGTGTGTGGCGAGAACGGTCTTGTGCGTCACCACAGCGTGCTTGTGTGCCGCGGCGCGGCGCGCAACCTCTCTGCGAGCGGCGGCCTCTCTCGCGCTCTTGGACACGGTCCTCGGCGCCGGGGCACTCACGGACGCCGCCTGGCTCGGGTTGGACTCGTGCGCGCGCACGGCGAAAATCCACACGAGCGCCAACACCAACACTCCACCGAGCGCGATCTGAAAAGGACGGGAAATCTGAGCCATCACTCCTCACTTCGGCAGATTCGCCCGCTGAGTTGAACATTTATGCGAGGTCGCGCAGCCCCCGCAACGCCGCGTGCACCGTCTTGTCGGTGTCGAGCGTCTCCTGACTGCCGTCGCGCATGTCCTTCAGCACGGTGTCGCGCTCCCCCACTATCGCCACGAAGCGAGCACCCAGCCGATTGGCGTGTCCGAGCTGTCCCTTCAACGAGCGACCCGCCATCTCCAGTTGCGCGCTCAACCCCGCCGAGCGTGCCTCGCACAGGATCTCCCACGCCGCCCGCTTAACCCGCGGGTACGACCCATCCTCCCCCAAAACATCAAACCCCACGTACAAATCCACAGCGTGTCCGCCCGCCGCCGGCGGGCCGCCCGCGAGGAGTATCCGCTCGACCCCCGCGGCCCAGCCCATCCCGGGCGTCGCCGGACCGCCGAGCTGCTCGACGAGCCCGTCATAGCGCCCACCGCCGCCAACCCCGCTCTGTGCGCCCAGCGCATCGCTCGTGAACTCGAACACCGTGCGCGTGTAGTAGTCCAGGCCACGCACGAGTGTCGGATCGACCTCATAGGCCACGCCCGCGCGATCCAGCAGCGCGCGCACCTCGGCGAAGTGCTCGGTGTCGCCCGCGTCCAGCTCGTCCAGCAGCTTCGGCGCTTCGAGCATTGTCGCGACCGTGCCCTCGTGGGCGGAGTCAAACGCCCGCAGCGGGTTCAACTCGATGCGCTCGCGCACCTCGCTCGAGAGCCGCTGTTCGTTTGCGCGCAGGTGCTTTTGCAAGCGCTCGCGGTAGCGCTCGCGACTCTCGGCGCCACCGAGGCTCGACAGGCGCAAGCGCACCCCGGACACACCCATCTCGCGCAGCAGCGCGCCCAGCAACACAATCGACTCGGCGTCCACGGCCGGGTCCTCGGAGCCGAGCGCCTCAGCGCCGACCTGCCAAAACTGGCGGTAGCGGCCCTTCTGCGCGCGCTCGTAGCGAAAGAAGCTCGACAGATACCACAGCTTCACCGGCTGGGGCAGCTTGTGCATCCCGTGCTGAACGTATGCCCGGCACACCGGCGCGGTGCCCTCGGGGCGCAACGTCAGCGAGCGCCCGCCGCCGTCGGCGAACGTGTACATCTCCTTGCGCACAATGTCGGTCGAGCTGCCCACGCCGCGCGCGAACAGCTCAGTCGCCTCGAAGGTGGGCGTCTCGATCCGCTCGTATCCCGCGCCCTGCAGGATCGCTGTGGCACGAGCCTCCAGGGTCGCGCGTGCCACCGCCTGCTCGCCGAGCACATCGTCGGTGCCCCGCGGGGCCTTGATCTGCTCGCCGCTCAAGGCCGGGAGGGGCTCGCGGCGGATGCGCGCAGCTCGCTGAGAAACGGGTTCGTGCTCCACTCGCGGCCAAGGGTGGTCGTGCCCATGTGTCCCGGATACACAACCGTATCTGGCTCATACCGCGCCATCAGCGCGGCGATCGAGCGCTCCAGCGTTGCCCAGTCGCCGCCGGGCAAGTCGACGCGTCCGACCGAGCCTTCAAAAAGCACGTCGCCCGAGAGCAACACCTGGAGTGCGGGCGGCGCAATGGACTCGTCCCCGCCCAGCGCGCCGCGCTCACCGGGAGTTGTGGCATCGGTGGAACTCGACGGTGCTTGCGCGCCGTCGAGGCTCGCGACGCCAATCGCGTAAGTCACGTGCCCGGGGCTGTGGCCGGGCGTGAACAACACCTCGATGTCCATCCCCGCAAGCGTCATGCGCTCGCCCCCCTTTACCGTGTGCTCGGCGTCATAGCTTTCATACGGCCCGAACCCCGGCATCGTCCATTTCTGTATGTCCGCCAGCACGCCAATCTCAATCTCCGGGCAATACACGGGCGCGCCGGTGGCGCGCGCGATTGGAGCGACCGCGCCGACGTGGTCGAAGTGGCAATGGGTGATCAAGATCGCCTCGATCTTTGCGCCGAGCCTGCTCGCCGCGTCGAGCAGACGTTGTGGCTCCTCCCCCGGGTCGATCAGTAGCGCGCTGCTCGCACTCGCGCCAGCACGCACGATGTAGCTGTTCTCCTGAATCGGCCCGACCGCCAGGCCGCGCACGTCCGGAGCGGTGCCCTGGGTCTGCTCGCTCACTTCGCGCCCGCACCCGTGCGCTTGGACTTGCTGCGCATCCTGCGCTTGTACAGCCACATATCGGTGTAGTAGCTGATCGGCACGTACGCGATCAGCACGATCGGGAACAGCTCTATCGCCTCGTTGGGCTTTTTCAGCAGCAGAATGCTGATCAGCAGCATCAGCACCGCCGCGGCGGCGGCTCGCAGGAACGCTCCCCCCCACGTCGGCGGTCGTTCCATCTTCTCCTGGCGCGTCAGTTTGGGTGCGCTCGGCTTGCCCGTCTTCTCCTCCACCGTCGGCTTGCGCCCGGTGCGTCCGCGCGACTCGACCACACCGGCCGCGTTACCGCGATGCTTGGTTTGGCGCTTGCGCTTCGTTTGAGCCATGTCTCGTTCCGTTCGCAGTACTCCGCGAAGAGCGCACCGCGCCCCCGCCGCAATGCCTAGAACCCTAGTGCGTTCTCGATCGTATCCACGCCAGGATCGAAGTTGGCGAGCGCAACATCCGCCGGAAACCCCTCCATCGCCGCGCGCGGAGCGAGCCCCACCAGCTCCGCGCCCGCCACACGTGTGTGCCTGGCCACGGCCGCAACCACCTTGCGCAACGGCAGCTCGAGCGGTCGCTCCACGTTGGTGGACACCTGCGCAACGCTCCCGCCGCGCAACGCCACGCCGATCGCCCGTAGCCCCGCCAGGCCCTCCGGCCCGCCCTCGCGAATCAGGGCAGCGATGCGGCGAGCGTCCGCGAGCGTCGCGGGGGGCGCCAGCTCCAGGTTGAACGCCACCAGCGGCTCGCGCGCGGCGACGAGCGTCGCGCCCGCCGTCGGGTGCGGGCGCGACGGGCCGAAGTCGGGGCACAGCTCGCCTGCCGCCATACGCTCGGTAAGCGCCGCCAGGCCGCCCTTGCGCAACTCAGCGCGCGTGCGCCCGTGCGCGAGGATGCCGTAGAGGAACACAGGCACCTGCAGGCGCTCACCGATGTCTGCGGCGACCACAAGCGCCTCCGCGCACGCGTGGCCTCGCTGGGCGAGGTCGGTGTAGACGATCGGCACAACATCCACCGCGCCGACGTGCGGGTGCTGGCCAGCGTCGGCGGGGTCGCGCCCCGAGCCGACGTCGATTCGTGCGATCGCCTCGCGGGCGCCCGCGAGCAGAGCGCACGACAGCCGGCCCGGCTTGCCGGCGAGGGTGTACACGGCGCGGTGATGGTCCGCGTCGGCGTGAGTGTTCAGCAGGCGTGCGTTCTTGCCCGCCGTCAGCGCTTTGGCGATTGCGTCGATGGTCTGGCGGTCACGGCCCTCCGAAACGTTGGGCACGGCTAGGAGCATGGAGGCGGGCATGAGTCGCAGGGGTTCAGGAGGACCTTGGGCGTGGCCGGCTAGGCGAGCCCCACAGGCTAAACTGCGCGCTCCCGCCGGAGTAGCTCAGCTGGTTAGAGCAGCGGAATCATAATCCGCGTGTCGGGGGTTCGAGTCCCTCCTCCGGCATTGGGTGATTAGCCTGCAAGTGAGCGGGTTCTGGCTTCTTGTGGGTAGCTGATGATCGCAGTCGGTGGCGTGGGTGCGAACAGAAGTGCGAACAGGAGCGGTCTACAAGATGCGGTTGCGTCGAGATCTTTGATGGTTGCCATGACTGAACCGCAGGTGAGCATGTTCAGGGCGATCCGCAAGGTTGCGCGGCCGGATCGCACGGTCGAGAAGGCCACAGCCCACGCGCTAGGCTCAGCTGGACGCACAAGAGAAAGGAGGATATGTGCATTCAGCGTATGTTTTCCGTCGTACCGGGACCGGACAACACGCTCTAGGCAGCTAGAGCCGGACGGTCCCGGTTCTCTATCTCGGGCTCTGAGCACGCGACTTGCGGTGGCTGATGTTCTGGCTACGGCCGGGTAGGCTGGCGACGTAGGCTTCTGCCCGTTATGTGGGAACACGAGCGAAAGCTCAAACAGGCAGCGCAGCACTTCGAGCAGCTGCGAGCGCAAATCCGTGGGTGGGAAGAAGGGCATGGCTATACCCTTCGTGTCGAGCCCGACCCGGATCCACCGGACTACGTCATCCGAGCTGAAATCATTCGCCCCGTTGAGGACGAGCCCTTTCCTCTGGTGCTCGGAGACTTCCTACAAAACGCGCGGTCATCACTCGACTATCTAGCTGGCGCTCTCGGAAACGTCGGAGCGGGTGGGTGGATGACCGAGAGCGACGCTTTGGCGACGATGTTTCCGATCACGCGCAGCGCGGAGCATTTTGCGCAGGTCGTTCCGCGAAGGCTGCCAACCGTCACGGAGCCGGTGCGAGAAGCCATCCAAGAGCTTCAACCGTATGAGACTGGCGGAGACCTGTGGGACAGCGAGCCTCTCTGGGTCTTGAACGAGCTGGCCCGCCTGGATAGGCATCAATTCCTCCAAGTCGGTTACGAGCGAATCGGAATGATCCGGCTC
>DATNKN010000276.1:0-3486 GCA_035603375.1 Solirubrobacteraceae bacterium | reverse complement strand
CCACGCCTCTCGGCTGCCGCCCACGCTCTGCGCGAAGCGGACCTCGCCAGACGTCACGGCAAGGTGCGCAACCTGATCGGTCTCATCATTGAGGCAACGGGTCTGCAGGCCGAGATTGGTGAGGTGTGCCTGGTTGGCACCGACGAGCCCACCCAGGCGGAGGTGGTTGGGTTCAGGGACGGCCGCACGCTCTTGATGGCGCTCGGGGAGATGCAGGGCATCGGCCCCGGCACGCGCGTGCTGGCCACCGGTGCACCGTTTCGCGTCGCGGTTGGACCCGGTCTGCTCGGACGCGTGGTCGATGGGCTCGGCGTGCCTAGCGACGCGAGGCCGTCCCCCGGCGGGGTCGCGCGCTCGACCGTCGCCGCGCCCCCGGGTGCGCTGTCGAGACCTCGCATAAGTGAGCGCGTCGGACTGGGCGTGCGCGCGTTGGACGCGCTGGTTCCCTGTGGGCGCGGGCAGCGGCTGGGCATTTTCGCCGGCTCCGGCGTGGGCAAGTCCTCGCTGATGGGCATGATCGCCCGCTCCACGAGCGCTCAGGTCAACGTGATTGCGCTCGTCGGCGAGCGCGGGCGCGAGGTGCGCGAGTTCATCGAGCGTGACCTCGGCGACGCGTTGGAGCGCTCGGTGGTTGTCGTCGCCACCTCCGACCAGCCCGCCCTGGTGCGCATCAAGGCGGCGTTCACCGCCACCACGATCGCCGAGTACTTCCGCGAGCAGGGTGCCGACGTGATGCTGATGATGGACTCGGTCACGCGCTTCGCGATGGCCCAGCGCGAGGTGGGCCTCGCGATCGGCGAGCCGCCCGCCACGCGCGGCTACACCCCGAGCGTGTTCGCGCTGCTACCGCGCCTGCTCGAGCGCGCCGGCACCAGCACACGCGGGTCCATCACCGGTCTCTACACGGTGCTGGTCGACGGCGACGACATGAACGAGCCGGTCGCCGACGCGGTGCGCTCGATCCTCGACGGCCACGTTGTGCTCTCGCGCTCGCTCGCCCACGCCGGCCACTACCCCGCGATCGACGTGCTTCAGAGCGTCTCGCGCCTGCTCGGCGAGGTCGTCTCGCCAGAGATCCAAGTCGCCGGCCGGCGCCTGCGCGCCGCGCTCGCCGTGCTGCGAGAGAAGGAAGACCTCGTCGCTATCGGCGCCTACCAACCCGGCAGCGACCCGGCGCTGGACACCGCACTCGCCCACCGCTCGCGCATCGAGGACTTCCTGCGCCAGCCCGCCAGCGAATCCAGTCTCCCCGAGCAAGCCGAAGCACGCCTACTGGAGCTATCCGCCTCGCTCGCGGGCGAGAGCGCCCCGTCAATCGAGCCGGCGGAGGCGGTAGACACGGTTGTCGTGTCGGCAGAGGATGTACCGCTTGCGGAGGAGATCCTTGCCAGACGCATCGATGCCAACGCCTCCTCGCCCGTGGCCGCTCCGTCTGGTGTGTCCACGCCGACGAACGTCGCGGCCGAAGTGCCCGCGATCCCCGCGCTTGGGCTGGATATCTGAGCGGTCACCCTGAGCTGCCAACGGCTCACCCCGCCCCGAACCGCGCCGCCTCCTCCGCTCCGCCGGTGACGTTGCCGGCGCTGTAGGAATGGGCGCCGGCGCCGGCGAGCTTGCCACTGTCCACGATCAGGTATTCCTCACGGATCGGCTTACCACTGAAATAGCACTCCAGGATCTCGCGGACGCCTGCGGCGTAGCGAGCCTGCGCGGAGAGGCTTGTGCCGGAGGTGTGCGGTGTCATGCCCTGATTGGGCATCGTGCGCCACGGGTGGTCCTGTGGCGCGGGTTGGGGAAACCACACGTCGCCCGCATACCCGGCGAGCTGTCCGCTCTCGCACGCCCGCGCGACTGCCTCGCGGTCGCAGATCTTGCCGCGGGCAGTGTTGATGAGGTAGGCACCGCGCTTCATCTTGCCGAGCATCTCCGCGTCGAAAAGGTTTTCGGTCTCCGGATGTAGGGGCGCGTTGATCGTGACCACGTCACACGCTTTCACGAGCGACTCGACGTTCTCGTGAAACGTCACGCCCAGCTCCCGCTCGACCTCCGGTGGGAGACGGTGGCGGTCGGTGTAGTGCAGACCGACGTCGAATGGCTTCAGTCGTCGCAGCACTGCCGAGCCGATGCGCCCGGCCGCAACGGTGCCCACCTGCATGCCCTCCAGGTCGTACTCGCGCGCGGCGCAGTCGGCGATGTTCCAACCGCCGTCCAGCACCCACTGGTGGGAGGGTATGTAGTTGCGTACCAGTCCGAGGATCATCATCACGACGTGCTCGGCCACGCTGATGCTGTTGCAATAGGTCACCTCGGCAACCGTGATGTCGCGCTCGATCGCCGCCTGCAGGTCAACGTGGTCGGATCCGATGCCCGCCGTCACAGCGAGCTTCAAGCGCGGCGCCTTCGCGATCCGCTCGGCCGTCAGGTACGCCGGCCAGAATGGCTGGGAGATGACGATCTCCGCGTCCGGCAGCTCGCGCTCGAACACCGATCCCTCTCCATCCTTATCCGAGGTGACGATCAGCTCGTGACCATGCTGCTCCAAAAATCGCCGCAAGCCCAGCTCGCCCGAGACGCTCCCGAGCAGCTCGCCGGGGGTGAAGTCGATTGCCTGAGGTGTGGGCGTACTCTGCCCGTCGGGGTAGCGCTCGATAAGGGGGATCGCCTCGCGTGCGTACCGCGGTGGGTAACCGTCGATCGGATCGTCATAGAGCACGCACAAAACCTTGGCCATCGTCTCCACCCTTCCTTGGTTTCCCTCGCGCGCCGGCGGGAGTGGTTGCCACCGGGGCACCGGGGCGCACTGCGACGCTTGAGCGGCAAAAACTTGAGCAACAGCAAGAATAGGTTGTCTGCGGCCTCAGGAGAGTAGCCTGCAGGTATGGGCGAGATCTCTCAAGCGTTGTATCGCGCGGGCTCAGGCGAGCCGATCGTGCTGCTGCACGGGTTTACCGGCGCCTGGCATCACTGGCGTCCGGTGCTCGGCGAGCTGGCCGCTCGCTACGAGACGATCGCACCGACGCTCGCTGGTCACGATGGCGGCCCGCCGTTCGAAGTCAGCGGTCCACTCACGTTTGCCTCGAGTGCCGACCATCTCGAGCGCCATCTCGACGAGCTGGGCGTGGGCAGCGCCCACTTCGTGGGCAACTCCCTCGGCGGTGCGCTCGCGCTCGAAATGGCCAAGCGCGGTAGGGCGCGGACGGTTGTTGCGCTTGCGCCCGCAGGCGGTTGGAGCGAAGGCGACGGCGAGGCGAAGCGACTCGCGCGCTTCTTCGCGCAACAGATCCGCATCACGCGCCTGAGCTTGCGGCTGCTGCCCACCGTCATGAGACGGCCGACCAGCAGGCGTCTGGCACTGCGCGACGCGATGCGCAATGGCGAGCTGGTCGCGCCCGCAGACGCGGTTGCTCTGGCGATGTCGTCGCTGCGTTGCCCGGTTGCAAGCAAGGCGATCGAAGCGGCTCGCGCCGACCGGGGGCTGTCGCTGCG
>DATNKN010000268.1:0-4398 GCA_035603375.1 Solirubrobacteraceae bacterium | reverse complement strand
GTGATCGTCTGCCAGCCCGTCGATCAGCGCCAGTGCCCCGACCGTGCCAAGCGGCTCGTGCTCGCGGTAGTAGTCGATCGGGATCCCGTAGCCCTCGCCGTCGCGAAAGAACGCCTCGATCAGCTCGGCGAGATAGCCCGTCGCGATCGTTATCCGCCCGAACCCGTGGGCCTTGAGCTGGCGCACGACGATGTCGAGCACCGGACGGTCGCCGATCGGCATCAGCGGCTTGGGCAGCACGGTCGTGTATGGACGCAGACGAGTTCCCTCGCCCCCCGCGAGGATCACGGCGCGACTCATCGCGCCCCCGCTCGCCTCAGGAGGTCCTCGATCCGCTCGGCGACCACCGGCGCCGCGTAGGTTCGCTCGGCGTAGGCGCGTGCCGCGGCGCCCTCGAGCTCGACCCGTCGCGGATCGTCCAGATAGCGCTCGAGCAACGGTCGCAGCGACGCCGGATCGTTCTCGGGCGAGGCGATTGCACCGAACTCCGGAGTGATCATGTCGGCGACGCCCTCAGCACCGGTCGACAGGCACGGGCGAGAGGCCAGCATCCCGAGGATCACCGCTCGCGGCGCCCCCTCGGTGGGGCTGGGGCAGAACACGGACACGTCGAAGGCGGACAGCACGTCGGCCACCTCCTCACCCGGAGTCGAGATGAAGTGCGCGCGCTCGCCCAACGGCACCGCCAGCTCGCGCAGCTGCGCTTCCGTCTCACCGGCGCCCGCGAGGATCAGGTGAACACGGGTGTCCTGCAACTGCAACACGGCCTCGATCACGACGTCGTTGCGCTTCTTGGGGTGAAAGCGCGAGATGCATCCCACCACGAATGCGACCGCGGGGATGCCCAGCTCGCGACGTACCCGCTCCCGCCCCTCGGCCGTGTAGCGGATGTCCTCGGTGCGCAGTACGTTTGGCACCACCACCAACTTGTCCGGCTTCACGCCGACCGACTTGACCGAGTCAAGCGTTCCCTGCGAGATACACATCACCAGGCGAGCATCTCGCGCGGCCGCCAGGTAGGCGAGACGCGGCAGGCCCTTGCGCAACGGAAACGGCACCGGTCCCCACTCGGCCCACACCACGATGCGCCTCATGCGACGGGGCAGCATGCGTGCCAGCAATTGCTCCTTCTTGTAGTGGACCAGCAGCACGTCATAGGGCTCCTGCTCTCGCAGCGCTTGGCGCAGACGCCTCAGCAAGCGCGGCCATCTCAGCGCAAGTCCTAACCAGGCGCTGACTGACAGCTTGGGTCCGATATCGATGGAATGCACAGGCACATCTGTGTCGCGCCCGATGTCGCTCATGTCGGTGAGCATCACCGTGTCGTGACCTCGGACGCCAAGCGCCTGCAACAGCTCGACGGCGGCGAACTCGGCGCCACCGCTCGAGCTGGTCGTCATGATGCTTACGATCTTCATAGACGGCACATTGTCTATCACGGCAAAGACGAATACCCGGATGCAACTCGATCGGATGTCGAATGGAGCCTGCATCGTCCACTTGGAGACACGAGGCGCTTGTATCCTCTGCTCGAAGGTGCGATTGGGGACGACACGAACATAGAGTCGATGGACACCAACCTGAGCCCCCTGATCGTCCAGTACCTCTATGTACACTCGCGAGACGAGGCCTTCTTCTATCCCTCCTCACGCTCCTCCGCTTCCGCCACGCGCGTGGCCTGCCGTTATCTGGAGTGCGCCATCGCGCAGGCCGCATCGCTGCGCTTGCGGGACGCGGACTGCTCATTGGCGCTTGCCACGAACCTGGAGGACCGGCGGATCCTCGGCCGATCCGGCGTCAAGCTGCTCGAGCGGCTTGACGCGTTGGGTGTGCAGATGATCCACGCCGACTACCGTCGCCGCCCGGCAGACGGCAGCGAGATGTTCATGGCCTCTCGCTATGTGCTCGACGCGATTCTCGCAGCCGTCGAAGGGCAACCGGGGGAGCGACAGCTTTGGCTGACCGACCTGGACTGTGTGTGGCCGAACGCGGATCTGATGTTTGCCAGCGCACCCGCGAAGGATCGAATTGGGGCGATCGAGGCCCCCTACGATCCCGATTGGCTGGTCGCCGATGCGGCCACTGTGGGCCGCACGCGTAAAGAGATCGGCGAGCTGGCATCCCAGCTCGGTGGAGGAGTCGCTCTGGAGCAACCGCCCCCCTGGATCGGCGGAGAGCTGTTGAGCGGTACTCCGGACACGCTGCGAGCGCTCGTGGCGACGTGCGATGCGCTCGATGAGCAGCTCGCGCACGTCGACAAGGTGCTTCCGACCGAGGAGCAGCTGCTCACGCTCGCGGGAGCACTTGGCCTCGTGCGCTATCACGATCTCTCCGGAGTCGCCCGACGCATTTGGACGGGGCCACGACACGGCGCGCCTCGGATCGACGATCCGCTGGCTTTGGGCCTGTGGCATCTGCCCGCTGAGAAGGGGCTGAGCCTGCGTCGTGCCGCACACGAGGTGTGCAGCGGACGCGTCCGCCGGCTGCGCTGCGACTGCGGGGACCCCACGCGCATGGCTCGTCGCTTCAACGTCGCGGGCAATGGATTCCTACGCCGTGTTCGCGACGATGGGTGGCTCGCCGGGCAGCGCGTCACGAACGCCGTTCGCTCATCTCTGCGGCGCCGCCGCAGACCGCACGTGGCATCGGGCAATGCCGACATCTGATTCCTCGACCGAGAACGCACCGATCCGAGAGCCCTCACCAGCCAAGCGAGAGCGCGTGGCCGCGTGCCTGATCGTCCAGAACGAGCAGGACCGTCTACCGGGAGCGCTCGCGAGCGTGGCCTTTTGTGACGAGATCATCGTGGTGGACGGCGGGTCGACCGACCGTACCGTGGAGATCGCCCGCCGGGCTGGTGCGCGCGTCATCGAGAATCCTTGGCCCGGGTATGCGCGCCAGCGCAATGTCGCGATCGACGCCTCCACCTGCGAGTGGATCCTCGAGGTGGACGCCGACGAGCGCGTGTCGCCCGTGTTGAGGCGCAGCATCGAAGCGCTGCTGGCCGAGCGGGGAGGTGGCCCCGACATAGCCGTGTGCGCGCTGCGCAATCGGTTCCTCGGCGGCGCGCTCGGACCGTCGGCGAAGTATCCGGCTTACCGCTCCAGGCTGTTTCGCCGCGGGGTGTACCGTCACGATCAGTCGCGGGCGGTGCATGAGGGCCTCGAGAAGGCCGAGCGCCCGACCATCCTGGACGGGGACCTCGAGCACGAGCTGGCAGCCACGATGGGCGAGGCTCTGTCAGACGTATGGAGCTATGCCCGGCTCGAGAGCCGGCACTTGCAGAGACCGACAGATCCGGGCGCCTATGTCATGGGCACCTTGCTGCGTCCGCTCGCAAAGATCGGCTATCGGATCGTGGTCGACTGTGGATGGCGCGACGGCTGGCGTGGCCTGTTGAAGATCTGGCTGGACGCTACAAGCGACACGCTTGTCTGGATACGCGTGCTCATGAGGCGTGGCCGGCGGGAGCCTCCGGCCGCACCCGAGTCATCGTCCCAGACAACCAGCCATGGACACTTCGGGCGGCGTGCTGCCTCACTGCCCAAGGTGGTCGCGCTCGCGGGTCGCGGAGAGCCCACGCAGGCCGCGAGCCACTGGTTGGGGAGGCTGCACGAAGAAGGTCTCGATGTGACCCTCGTATCCGAGGAGCCAGTCTCTGACGCACGGTTGCCGACGCAGACCGTACGGCACCTGCGACCGCTGGCGGCGATGCGCATCATCGACCTCGAGATGCAGATACAAGCGATCCACGCCGTGGTCCCATTCGGGAGACGCGCGCGCCTGGTCAGCCGCCTGCTGCCGGGCTCGCTGCGACCGTCGATCGAGGGGTTGAGCGCCGATCTCAACCCCGACGAGGCGCTCGCCGCAATCCGCAGAGCGAGCCCCCTGGCGCCCGCGTCATAGCCTGAAGGTCTTCTGCGCCTCCTCCACCACGTGCCGCGCGATCGCCAGCGAGGAGGTCGCGGCCGGGGAGGGCGCATTGCGAACGTGCAGGGCACGATCGGTGGCCGAGAAGACGAAATCGTCTACCAGCGAGCCGTCGCGTCCCAGGGCCTGGGCGCGCACGCCGGCGAATGCCGGCTCCACGTCATCGACGCCGATCTCCGGCACGTAGCGCGCAGCCGCACCGATCAGCGCATTGCGGGAGTACGCGTGGTGGATCTCGGTCATACCCGTGCGCCACCAACGACGGAACATTCGCCACGAGCCACGCCAGCGCAGCGTGTCGAGCAGGTCGTGGGGCGAGATCCGCCGCAGGTCATAGGCGTCGCGAGCCCCGGCCAGCAGTGCGGTCGGTCCGATCAGCATCTCTCCCTCGATGGTTCGCGTGAAGTGCACACCGAGGAACGGCAGGGCGGGGTCTGGAACCGGATAGATGAGCGAGCGCACGAGATC
>DATNKN010000264.1:0-7168 GCA_035603375.1 Solirubrobacteraceae bacterium | reverse complement strand
TCACCGCGGGCCCAGGCGGCAGTGGTCCCGCCAACTGCACCGGACCGTTGCCGTTCAGTCCCACGATGACTGCTGGTGCCACGACCGATCAGGCCGGTGGCTATACGGATTTCACGATGTTGCTATCGCGTGGGGACGGGCAGCAGCACATGGAAAAACTACAGTTCAAAACGCCGGAGGGGCTATTGGGCATGATCGCCAAGGTCCCCCTATGTCAAGAACCACAAGCAGCGTCGGGAACGTGCTCCAGCGCGTCGCAGATCGGACATACGGTCGCGGAGGTCGGGCCCGGACCGTACCCGTTCGTGCTGCCGGAGCCCGGTGCGCCACCAGCACCGATCTACTTGACCGGCCCGTATGAGGGTGCACCGTTCGGTTTGAGTATCGCGGTGCCGATCGTGGCTGGCCCGTTCAACCTGGGCACTGAAGTTGTGCGGGCGAAGATCGAAGTGGACCCGCATACCAGTCAGCTGACGATCTCGACAACAGCGTTCCCAAAGACGGTGAAGGGGATACCGACGGATATTCGTGAGATCGATGCGGTGATCGACAGGCCCGAATTCATGTTCAACCCGACCGATTGCAATCCGATGTCGTTCTCCGGTACGGCGTATAGTTTCGAAGGAGCGACGGCACCGGTATCAAGTCATTTCCAGATGGGGTCGTGTCGCAGCCTCTTGTTCAGTCCCAACTTCAAAGTCTCAACCAGTGGGAAAACGTCACGGGCCAACGGTGCGAGCTTGACGGCGAGGATCGTCTATCCCGTCGGGAACCTCGGTGCCAACCAGGCTTCTTCGCAGTCGAACATCAAAAGCGTGAAGGTGGACTTGCCCAAGCAGCTGCCGTCCAGGTTGACGACGTTGCAGAAGGCGTGTCCCGCAAAGACGTTTGAAGCGAACCCGGCATCCTGTCCGGTCGACTCGATCGTTGGTCATGCGAAGGCGATCACGCCGCTATTGCCAGTACCGGTGGAAGGACCAGCGTATTTCGTGTCGCATGCTGGGGAAGAATTCCCGAACCTGATCCTCGTATTGCAGGGCGATAACGTCACAATCGACCTCATCGGTGACACATTCATCAACACCAAGACGAACATTACGAGCAGCACGTTCAAGGAAGTACCGGACGTCCCAATACAAAGCTTCGAACTGAACCTGCCGCAAGGCAAGTTCTCGGCGCTCGCGGCGAACACGAACCTCTGCGACGTGAAGGGCGGTCTGAAGATGCCGACCGCGTTCATCGGACAGAATGGAGCGGAAATACACCAGTCCTCTCCGATCAGCGTCAGCGGTTGCGCGAAGCACAAGACGGTCAAGAAGAAGGGCAAAGCCAAGCGCAAGCAAACCGGTAAGCGGAGCAAATGAGCTATGTCGACGGTCGCGGCGAGGCTACCCGCTATGGCTCGTTCTCAAAGACGTCCGGCTTTGAGCGGGCCTAGCTCTGGGCACGAGCATGATCCGGGGCGTGAGGATCGCGATGTAGGTAGAGGTCGTGTGGCTGAGGTTCAGCGTGTCCGGTTGCTCGGCGCGATGGTCCAGGAGGTAGCCGAGCACGGCGCCGCGAACGTGTCCGTCGCGAGCGTGGTCGCACGGTCAGGTGTGTCTCGGCGCACGTTCTATGAGCTCTTCGATGATCGCGATGCATGTTTCCTCGCCGCGTTCGATGACGCGCTACGCGGCGTCAGCAGTGTTGTCGTGCCAGCGTACTCGGCCGAACACGGTCGTTGGCAGGAGCGGATCAGGGGGGGTCTGGTCGCGTTGCTCGATTGTTTGGAGCACGATCGCCAGACCGCTCGCCTGCTGATAGTGGAGAGTCTCGCCGCGGGTCCGCGGATGCTCACACGCCGCCAAGAGACGCTCGCACCGCTCATCGCGGCAGTCGATGAGGGTCGCCGCGGGCAGGCAGGGGGTCGTGCTGAGCCGCCGCCGCTTACCGCGCAGGGGATCGTTGGTGGTGCGCTCTCGCTGCTGCACGACCGCCTGATCGAAGGCGATCAGGCGAGCCTATTGGAGCTAACGGGAGCGTTGATGGCGATGATCGTCGCCCCCTACCTCGGGCAAGCAGCCGCACGCAAGGAGATCGCAAAGCCCACCCCCACACCCTCCGATAACGGTCCGGTACTGCACGCCAGCGACTCGCTACGAGAGCTACCTATACGCCTGACCTATCGCACCGCGATGACGCTATCGGCGATAGCCGATGCTCCCGGAGCGTCCAACCGTCATATCGGCGAGATCGCACACATCGCAGACCAAGGACAAGCATCAAAGCTCCTGAACCGCCTACAACGCTACGGCCTCATCGAAAACACCGGCACTGGCGCCAAGGGCGAAGCGAACGCCTGGACCCTCACCCCAACAGGCCAGGATGTACACAATACGATCACCAACGCCCACACATAACGGGCAGTAGGCTGGGGGTACGTGTCGTTCTACGTCACCACCCCCATCTACTACGTCAACGCCGCTCCGCATCTCGGTCACGCGTACACGACGATCGCCGCGGACGTGCTCGCGCGCCACCATCGCCAGCGCGGCGAGGACGTGTTCTTCTTGACGGGCACCGACGAGCACGGCGAGCCCGTGGCAGACGCCGCGCACGCGCAGGGCGTCGAGCCGCAGGCGCTCGCCGATCGCAACTCCGAGCGCTTTCGGGCGCTGGCGCCGAAGATCGAGGCAAGCAACGACTTCTTCATCCGCACCACCGACCCGCAGCACATGGCCGTCGTGCAGGACGTGCTCTCGCGTGTGCGCGAGAACGGGTATGTGTACATGGGCACCTATGAGGGCTGGTACTGCCCCAAGTGTGCCGACTTCAAGGCTGAGAACGAAGTGGACGAAGGGGAGCTGTGCCCGATCCACCACGTGCGGCTGACGCGCGAGCAGGAGGACAACTATTTCTTCGCGCTCTCGCGCTTTCAGGAGCCGCTGGAGCGTTTGTATGCCGAGCATCCCGAGTTCGTGGCACCGAAGAGCCGCTACAACGAGGCGCTGTCGTTCATCCAGTCGGGGCTGCGCGACGTGCCGCTCACGCGCCACAAGCTGACATGGGGCGTGCCCGTGCCGTGGGACCCCGAGCACGTGTTCTACGTGTGGTTCGACGCGCTGCTGAACTACTACTCCGCGCTCACCTACGCGCCGGCGCTGCCCGGCACGGGGGCTGGCGAGGGGCGCTCGCCAGCGGTCGCGGGCGTTAGCGACGGCCTGACAGAGACCTTCTGGCCAGCCGACGTACACCTGATCGCCAAGGACATATTGCGCTTTCACACCGTGTACTGGCCCGCGCTCCTGATGGCCGCCGAGATCGAGCTGCCAAAGCGCGTGTTCGTGCACGGTTACCTGTTGATGGACGGCGAGAAGATGAGCAAGTCGCTCGGCAACGTGCTCGACCCGTTCGCCGTAATCGAGCGCTTCGGCGCCGACGCGCTGCGCTTCTACCTGCTGCGCGACGTGCCCTTCGGTCAGGACGGCTCGGTGTCCACCGCCGCCTTCGAGCAGCGCTACGAGACCGAGCTGGCCAACGACTATGGGAACCTCGCGAGTCGCACACTCGCGATGATCGCCCGCTACCGCGACGGGGTCGTGGAGGGGGGCGACCCCGACGGATTGCTCCACGACGATTTCGCCACCCTGCCGCGGCGCGTGGCCGAGCTGCTCGACGGCGTCGAGCCGACAACCGCGCTCGACGAGATCTGGCAGCGCGTGCGTCGGCTCAACCGCTACGTCGAGGAGCAGGCGCCGTGGCAACTTGCCAAGGACCCGGCTCGTGCCGCGGACCTCGACCGCGTACTGCGCACGCTTGCCGAGGGGTTGCGCGTCGTCTCGGTGCTGCTGTACCCCTACCTGCCCAACGCCACCGCGAAGCTGCTCGCCGCCCTGGGAGCCCCCGATCTCTCGTTCGCCGAGGCCGGCTACGGGCAGGGCGCGATCCGTCAGGTGCAGAAGCTCCCGCCGCTGTTCCCGAAGGGCATCGCGGAGCAGGCAGCCGCGCCGGCATGATCGACTCCCACACCCACCTGTACCTGTGCGACGAGCCCGACGCCGAACTGGTCGAGAATGCCGTCGCGGCCGGCGTTGTGAAGATGCTCGCGATCGGCACCGACGGCATCTCCTCGCGCGCGGCGCTGGCCGCGGCCGAGGTGTTTCCCCAGGTGTACGCCGCTGTCGGGTGTCACCCGAATGAGTCGCGCGGCTTCGACGAAGCCGACCTGGCCGAGCTGGAGGCGCTGGCGGCTCACCCGCGCTGCATCGCGATCGGGGAGACGGGACTCGACTATTACCGCGATGGATCGCCGCGGGAGGACCAGAAGCGGTCCTTTTCAGCCCACATCGAGCTGGCAAGAACCACAGGAACGCCCCTCATAGTCCATACGAGAAATGCCGCGCTGGACACGCTCGCACAGCTGGCCGCCGAGGCCGAGGGATTGAGTGTCGTGATCCACTGCTTCTCGATGCCCGAGCACCTGCAGGAGTGCGTCGACCGCGGTTATGCGATCTCCTTCGCCGGCAACGTCACATACAAGAGCGCCGGCGATCTGGCCGCCGCGGCGCGCGCTGTGCCGGACGAGCACCTGCTGCTCGAGACCGACGCGCCCTACCTGACCCCCCAGCCGGTGCGCAAACAGCAGAACCAGCCCGCGTTCGTCGCGCACACCGCCGCGTTCGTCGCCGAGCTGCGCGGGGTGTCCGTCGCCGAGCTGAGCGCGACGGTGGAGCGCAACGCCACGCGCGTGTTCGGGTGGTAGGCGCCCACTCGGAGGGTCGGGCGACGGGTGCACCCACGGGGCACATGCCCGCAGGGCACACGGCCTCGGGCAGGGCGAGCCGGCGCAGCCGCGACCTTGGCCAGAACTTCCTGCGCGACCCCAACATCCTTGGGGTGATCGCTCGCGAGAGCGAGCTATCGCCCGAGGATGTCGTGCTGGAGGTGGGTGGGGGCGAGGGCGTGCTGTCGGCCTATCTCGCACCGCGCGCCCGCTGGGTGCACGTGGTGGAGATCGACGAGCGCTTGCGCCCCGCGCTTGAGCAAAGCGTCGCCGGCGTGGAGAACGTGTCGCTGTGGTGGGGCGACGCGATGCGCATGGACTTCGCCGCGATGCACCCCGTGCCGGGCAAGCTCATTGCCAACCTGCCCTACGGCATCGCCGCCGGCGTGCTCTTGCGCACGCTCGAAGAGCTGCCAGACGTGAGCCTGCTGGTCGCGATGGTCCAGCGCGAGGTTGGCGAGCGGCTCGCTGCCGCCCCCGGCAGCGGCGCCTACGGGATCAGCTCGGTGCTCGCCCAGCTCGCTGGCGAAGTGAGGGTCGCGAGGGCGATCCCGCGTACCGTGTTTCGCCCGGTGCCGAACGTGGACTCGGTGCTGGTGCGGATCGTGCGCACCGGTTTCGCTGGCTCGCCCGCAGTGCGCGCGCTCGTGGCAGGCGCGTTCGCGCATCGCCGCAAGGCGCTCGCGCGCTCGCTTGCGCTCAGCGGTACGCACTGCTCGCGCGAGCAGATCCGCGAGGCGCTCCTCGCGATCGGACATCCCGCCGACGAGCGTGCCGAGCGACTGGCGCCGAGCGAGTTCGTCGAGCTGGCCAAAATCCTTGAGCTATGACCAGCGCGCCCGTGCGTCTTCCCCTGCCGCTGCGCGCGCTAGCGCCCGCGAAGATCAACCTCGGCCTGTTCGTCGGGCCCACCCGCGCCGACTCTCGCCACGAGCTTGCAAGCGTGATGCAGTCGATCTCGCTCGCCGACGAGCTTGTCCTGGAAGCGGCCCCGGCGGACGCCGAGCACGACGAGGTGCTCTGCCCGGGCGTCGAGGGCGAGAACCTCGCGGCCCGCGCACTGGCCCTGTTCCGCCAGGAGAGCGGCTGGACGCACGCACCTCTGCGCCTGCGCATCGAGAAGCGCATCCCGGTGGCCGCAGGGCTGGGCGGGGGCTCGGCCGACGCGGCCGCCGCTTTGCGACTGGCGCACGCCGCATCGGGTTTGGGGGATATGGACTTGATGCACGTTCTTGCTAGGAAGCTCGGCGCCGACGTGCCCGCGCAGGTGGTGCCCGGACGCTGGCTGGCGAGCGGCGCCGGCGAGCACCTCGAGGTTCTCGCCGATCCCTTCTCACCACTGGGAGTTCTTGTATTGCCCCACGCGGGCGGCCTGTCCACCGCCGCGGTGTACGGCGAGCTGGATCGCATCGCGCCCGCCCGCCCGGCGTTCGATTTGAGCGAACGCCGCGAAATGCTGGCTCGGGCGTTCGAGCTGGGCTCAACCCTGCCCGTCGACACGCTGCTGCTGCACAACGATCTGCAGGCGGCGGCCGTGTCGCTGTGCCCTGAGATCGTGGCGGCGCTGGAGCAGGCACGCGAGGCGGGTGCGGAGGCGGCGCTCGTGAGCGGCAGCGGGCCGACTGTCGTGGGCCTGTTCGCGCGCGCCAACGGTCTCGCTCGCGCAGAGCGCGCCGTCGCCGGCCTGGCGAGCCGCGAACCGCCTGCGCTCGCCGCCGAGTCGGTGGACGCCGGCTTCGCGCGCGTGCAGCCTCTCGGTACGTAACAATGCGGGTTCGCAACTACAGGCGCTTAGGAGCGAAATCGCCCGTAGCGGCGAAACCGTCCACCGGAGAGCACAGTGAGCAACACCGACATCACCGATCTTGTGGCCGCGTGCGCCGGTGTGTTCGGCCTGGCCGCCTACGTCGGGCTGATCCTCGTGCCCGCCTGGGGCTCTTACACGCGTGTGTGGGAGCGGATCGCGGCCACGCTACTGTCGCTGTACGTGCTCGCGGTGTTCGTCGGCGTCGGCGCGCTCGCCGCGCTCGCCGCCGTGTACTTCTGGGGCTGATCGTGAGGGCTTCCAAGTGTCCGAGCTAGTCGGGCTGGACGCCGTCACCGAGGCGGTCGAGTCCGGGGCGGGCCTGCCCGAGGTGGTGCGCGCCGCCTCGCGCGCTCTCGACGCGAGCCTCGCCGTGACCGACGCCTCGGGCGCCACGATCGCGGTCGCCGCGCGCTCCAGCGCGGACGAGCGTTCGCTGCTCTCCGGCGCCGATGGCGTGAGCAGCCTGCCGCTGCGCGTCGCCGACGTAATCGTCGGCTCGCTGCACATGCGCGCTCGCGCCGAGCCGAGCCCGCTTGTGCGCCGGCTGCTCGTCACAATGATCGCCTCCGAGGTGCAGCGCGTGCGCGCCCCCGACG
>DATNKN010000258.1:0-5838 GCA_035603375.1 Solirubrobacteraceae bacterium | reverse complement strand
GGCAGCATGAGCGTGCTCGGGCATCCCGTTCCCTCAGAGCGCTCCAGGGCGCTCGCGCGAGTGGGCGCGATTGTCGAGGAGCCGCGCTTTCATCCGCAGCTCTCAGGGCGTGAGAACCTGCGCATCGTCGCCGCTGTGCGCGGACCCGAGACGCACGAGCGCATCGGTCCAGCCTTGCAACGTGTCGGTCTTGCCGATCGGGCCGATGAGAAGGTCAAGAAGTACTCGCTGGGGATGCGCCAGCGCCTCGGCGTCGCTCGCTGCCTGCTCGCCGACCCGCTGCTGCTGATCCTCGACGAGCCCACCAACGGCCTCGATCCTGGTGGCATCCAGGAGTTCCGAGAAATGATCCGTGCGATGGTCGAGCAGGAGGGGCGCACCGTGTTCATCTCCTCGCACCTGCTCGACGAGGTCGAGAAGATCTGCGACCACGCGGCGATCGTGGATCGCGGGAAGATCATCACTCAGGGCGCGATCGCGGAGCTGGCTGAGGGCAGCACCCAGCACGAGCTGATCGTTGGCGTGAGCGACCCTGAGCGGGCGCTCACGGTGCTCGAAGGATGCGAGCACGCGCGCGAGGCGCACCGCTCCGACGAGGGCCTGCGCATTGTTCTGGCCGATGTGTCGAGCATGACCGCGGCCGACCGCGCCGCCGCTGTCAACTCATTGCTGGTGGGCTCGGGACTGGCGGTGTCGCGCTTGGAGCCCGTGCGCCAGAGTCTTGAGAAGCGTTTCCTCGAGGTCACATCAAGACTCAGCGACTCAAGCACCGAGGAGGTGAGGGCATGAACGCCACGATCGCGACCCAGATGACTGGCGCGGACATTCTCAAGCTGCGCAAGAAACGCGCCATCTTGATTTGGTCGTTGGTACTCGCGCTAGCCCCGATCGTCGTCTACTTCGTGGCGGCGGTGATCGAGCACGCCACCAATCCAGGCACCGCTCACGGGCAATACGGACCAGCGGGCGGCGTGCGGAACTTCTCCGATGGGCTGCGGGTGATCGCGCTTCTGTTCGGTCCGCTCGCGGCGCTGTTGATCGGTGTGGAGGCCGGTACCGGGGACGCCTCGGCCGGTGTCTTCCGAGACCTGGTCGTCACCGGTCGCTCGCGCCTGGCGCTGTTCGCCTCGCGTGTGCCCGCCGCCTTGGCGGTGACCTTCGCGATGATGCTCGGCGCCTACGCGCTGCTGCTGATCGGAACTTTCGCCTTCGCCTCTGGCCTACCGACGCCGAGCGGCTCTTTGATCATCGACGGCCTGGGCTTCTTCCTGCTGGCCACCGGCATGATGTGCGTGGTCGCGGTGGGTTTTGCCGCGCTGACCACGTCCAAGCCGGGAGCGATCATCGCGCTGATCGCGTGGTTGATCGTGGCAAGTCCTGTGCTTGCGAACATCGAAGGGCTGGGCAGCGTCCGAGATGGCCTGATGAGCCAGGCGATCTCACACTTCAGTCCGGTCGACACAGGCGGGGGAGGAGGTCACGGCGCCACCGTCTCGATGGCAGGCGGGACCGCCTTCATTGTGCTGCTTGCCTGGATTGTCGTGTTCCTCGCGCTTGGCGCCTATCGCACGCGCACGATGGACGCGTGAACACAACCGGCTTCTAGGACGTTTGCTGGGCAAGCGAGGCAAGGACGCAGTGTGAGCGTGGTGTGCTGAGCACATAAGTGAACGAGGACGCAGCCTCGCGCCGGCCAGCGAATGTCCTAGACCTTGCGGTGCTCGGGCACCCATGTGCCGTCGTCTTGGCGCACGAAGTCCTGAAACAGCCCGGGTGCCTCGGCTTGCATCAGGCGGGCGATCTTGTCGAACACGAGTCGCAGCTCCTCCTCGGCGCCCTCGGCTGTGCGCATCTCGATCACGTGGCGCAGCGTGCGGGCGTTGGCGGTCCACACGATGTCGGTCGACAGTCCGATCGGCGCGAGGCGGCGCAGCGCGGAGGTGACCTCCTTCTTTATGTGAAACGGCACGCCCTGCTCGTCGATGCCGAGCTGCTCGGCGGCGCTGATCTGAAATTCCTCCAGCTGCTCGACGATGCTCAGCACCTGCTCGCGTAGCGGCTCCAGTGCCGGTGGCACGCGAAAGCCGATGTCGGATAGGCGCACGTAGCGCAGGCTCTCCTGGCTGAACGCCGAGCCGGCGCGATGGCGCACAAGCTCGTGTGTAAAAACCCGGCTGACGTTGCGCAGGGCAAACGACCAGTTGGCGTGCTCGAGCACGCTGCCGTGGGCACTGCGCAGGATGTTGGCGAAGTATTCGCGCTGGTCGGTGCGCACCTTTGTCACATTCGGATTCAGCCCCGGCTCCCAGCTGCGGTAGCAGGCGCGGCCGCCGAACTCGACGAGCGTCTCGCCGCCGCTCAGCGCTCCGCCGGACTCCTGCAGGCGGCGCTCCAGCCACGACTCGCCGCCGACGTCCTCCAGGTAGCCGCGCATCCCCTCGATCTCGATCGAGGGTCGTGCGATCAGGAATACCTTGGGTGTCGTCTCGTGCACGGGTCGGCGATGCTACCGTCCGGCACGGATGTGCCCCCCAACCTCCACGCCGACCGACCCGGAGCTACAGCAGACGGCCTGGGATCTGCAACCGCTCGTCGACGGCCGGGGCGAGGACGGCGCGCGCGCGCAGCTGACCGAGGCGCTGGAGCGCTCGCGTTTGTTTGCCGAGCGCTACGCGGGCAAGGTGGGCGAAATGGACAGCCCGGAATTGGAGCAGGCGATGCTCGAGCTGGGCGCGATCCAGGAGCTGGTCGGACGCGCCGGCACATACGCCGGCCTGCGCTTCTCCGTGGACACGGCCAACCCGGCGGCGGGCGCGCTGATGCAGGAGGTGCAGGAGCGCGCTACCGAGATCGAGACGACGCTGCTGTTCTTCGAGCTGGAGTGGGCTGCTTTGCCCGACAACCAGGTCCACGATGTGCTTGCCGACGAGCGACTCTCCTTCTGCGCGCACTATCTGCGCAACGCGCGCCGCTACCGCGAGCATCTGCTCTCCGAACCGGAGGAGAAGATCCTCGCCGAGAAGTCGGTAACGGGAGCGGCCGCCTGGTCGCGCCTGTTCGACGAGCTGACCTCGGCGATCGAGGTCCACTCAGACGGGGAGACGGTGGCGCTCGACGTGGCGCTGAGCCGGCTGGCGCTCGCCGATCGTGAGCTGCGCCGCTCGACCGCCGAGGAGGTCACCGAGGCGCTTGCTCCTGGGCTACGCACGCGTGCCTTCCTGTTCAACACGCTGCTGGCCGACAAGGCCACCGACGACCGCCTGCGCCGCTACCCGAGCTGGCTGGCGGCGCGCAACCTCTCAAACGAGGCAAGCGACGAGTCCGTCGCGGCGCTGGTCGAGGCGGTTCGCGGGCGCTACGAGCTGCCGCGGCGCTGGTATCGCCTGAAGGCGAAGATGCTCGGCATCGAGCGGCTGGCCGATTACGACCGCATGGCGGCGGTCACCGAGGACGAGGTCACCTACACGTTTGCGCAGGCTCGCGAGATCGTGCTCGACTGCTATTCCTCGTTCTCGAGCGAGCTGGGCGCGGTGGCCAGGACCTTCTTCGACGGCCGCTACATCGACGCGCCCGTGCGCCCAGCCAAGCGTGGGGGCGCGTTCTGCGCCTCGGCCGTGCCCTCGGTGCACCCGTACGTGATGCTCAACTACACCTCGCGCCGTCGTGACGTGCTGACGCTCGCGCACGAGCTGGGCCACGGCGTGCACTTCGCGCTGGCCGCCGAGCAGGGTGTCTTCCATCAGGGCACGCCGCTGACGCTCGCCGAGACGGCGTCGGTGTTCGGCGAGACGATCGTGTTCGGACGACTGCTGGCGGAGGACAGCTCTCCCGCTTCCCGGCTGGCGTTGCTGGCCGAGAACATCGAGGGCGCGATCGCCACCGTGTTTCGCCAGGTTGCGATGAACCGCTTCGAGGAGCTGGTCCACACGGCCCGTCGCGAGCAGGGCGAGCTGTCGGTCGAGCGCTTCGGCGAGCTGTGGGTCGAGAGCCAGAGCGAGATGCTCGGCGACTCGGTGCAGATCACCGAGGGGTACCGCTCGTGGTGGTCCTACGTCCCGCACTTCATCGGCTCGCCTGGCTACGTGTATGCCTATGCCTACGGTCAGCTGCTTGCGCTGTCGGTGTATCAGCGCTACGAGCAGCGCGGCGAGGAGCTTGTGCCGCGCTACCTGGAGCTGCTGGCCGCGGGCGGCTCACGCTCGCCCGAGGAGCTGGGGCAGATCGTGGACGTGGACCTGTCCGACCCGGGGTTCTGGGACGCCGGGCTCGATCTGGTCGAGCGCCAGCTGGAGGCGGCCGAAGCGGCCGCTCGCGAGGCTGGGCGCGCGTAGGCGGCTACAACGCTGACTGCATACCACGTGTAGTCAGAGCGCTTCGAAGCGCGCGTCACTCAACATTCGTCCAAGAAACGTGTGCGCAGGCGCAAGCTGGTTATCGTCAGATACTTCCTCTATCGCTACCCTCAGAGAGGTTCTCCAATGACGAGTACCACGCTTTTGGTTTCCAACCAGCTGCAGAGCACCACGCTCTTCTTGTTGCCGGGTCAAACGCTCGAGCATGGTGAATGGCAGGCCGACTTTGGTCCCGCTCCAACGATCGGACCGGGGGAGATGGCAGTCTATGTATGCGAATCGGATGGATTCTTGACAGGCGACGAAGGTCGGCTGAACTACTATCCAGCTGAGTCGGAGGCGCACGTCAACTGGGAGGCGCCGGGCGATGAGATCATCTCTCTGTTCTTCGACGATCCATTCGTCGGGAAAAATTCATATTCGGCATCGGCGCCGTCATCCGGACCCTATGTCGTCAGCGCCCAGGAACTCAGTGGAACGGGGGCGGGATACGATCCGGATGCTCAGCAGCTCATGTTCCAGATATCCGGGCACTACGGACCGACCACCTGTGTCCCGGGTTACGTGTGGCGCGAAGCATTTCCTGGCGATCATGTGTGTGTTCTTCCGAAGATCCGCCAGCAGGTTGCCGACGACAACCACGACGCATCGTCGCGAGTTCACTCCAATGGGCAGTGCGACACCGGCTATGTGTGGCGCGAAGCCCGCCCTCAGGACCACGTGTGTGTCACGCCGTCAACGCGTCAGCAGGCCGCCGACGATAATGCCGCCGCGGCAAGCCGAACGCTCTAGCCCGACGCGCGACGCGGAGACGCACCGGCACGAGTGTCAGCTACAAGGACAGCGCTGCCGAACCCGATCCCGCGTACGCGGTTGAACAGCGACTGCGCTTCTATTCCACCGATGGTCAACGTTGCTTGGCGCTCTGGAGATACACCACGCGGTCCTCGAGCTGTTGAGTTGAGACGGCGTGGATTGCGCTGAGGAGCGAGCCGATTCCCGCGGGGCGGCGCGAGAATCTGGATGAAAGTGCGATCAACACGCCCTGGTGGTGTCCCCCGGCGGTGAGATGCTCGGCGGAGATATGGGTGAAGTCGCCCACGTTCTCAGTTAGGATCGTCCGAGTCTGCTCAGTGGCTGCCGCAAACACGTCGAGGTCGGATCTTCCCGCCAGCCCCAGTTCGACCACCGTTGACGCGTCGATACCTACGGTTCTCAGCGCCTCGGCGAGCGTGGGCGGGTACATCTCATCGAGCAGCAGCCTCAAAGCTTCTCGGCGGCGGCTGTCTCGCTACGGTGCAGCTCTATGCGCGCGACGATCTCATCCGGGTAGGCGGCACGGTAGTTCAGCGCGGCGTCTATCTGGGCTCGCGTGAGATCCGACTCCTGGGCAAGCGTCGTGGCGGGATCGGACTCTGAGGCAAGGTCTTCCACCCACATCGCCACCTCCCAGACGTCGGGGCCGTCCAGCAGTTTGGCTCGGCGA
>DATNKN010000252.1:0-3533 GCA_035603375.1 Solirubrobacteraceae bacterium | reverse complement strand
AGCGGCGACGGGCGCGCACGCGGACCAGCCAATGCAGGTCGTGGCGACAGTGGGAGCGCCGGTATGGCCAGCGCGGGTGCAGCGAGCGGCCCATCAGTGTCCGCTCGCAATCGAGTCCTCTCATGTCAATCCAACCTCCATGTCGGTTCGGCGATGCGCCGAGTCGTCCAACCCGCCTCTCGGATATTTGCCGGAACGCACAACTAATAGTACAATTCTTACAGAATGCTGCCGATCTGGTCCACCGTGGAAACGTTCCTTGCCCGCATCCCACCAGTCGCAAGATCGGACTTGACCACATGCTGGAACTACTGTTTGCATAGGATTCAAGGCCTTGATGTCGCCCACGTCAGTGACCTCCCAGTGAGTTGGAGACATCCAATCAGAAAACAAATAAATCATCCTTTACGCAGCTTGTCAAGAGCTATGGTATAGGGATGGCGGAACGGACCCGATCACGCAAAGCGCGCGAGCGAGCACTGCCGCGCGGACCGCAGGCACTGCCGCGCGAGCAGGTCGCCGCCGATCAGCGCGAGCGCCTGTTCGAGGCGACGATCAAGGCGATCGACGAACGCGGGTTCGTGGCGAGCACGATCTCCGACCTGGTCGCGAACGCGGGCGTGTCGCGGCGCAGCTTCTACGAGCACTTCCAGAACAAGGAGGAGTGCCTGCTCGCCACCTACGACGCGCTGATCGAGCGCCTCACGGCGCGGATCGTCGAGGCGTATGACCCAGAGGAGGAGTGGACGGGGCAGATCGAGGCGATTGTGCGGGCCGTGTTCGAGGCCTCGAGCGACCGTCCCGACGCGGCGCGGCTCATATCCGTGGAGATGGGCGCGGCCGGACCGGTGGGGATCGAGCGCTGGGCGCGCAACGCCGAGCAGCTCGCGCGCTTCTTCATGTACGTCTTCGAGCAGGCACCCGGCCCCGGGACGGTGCCGGAGCCGGTCGCAAGAGCGATCGTGGGTGGCCTGCGCACGATCCTCTACTCGCGCTTGCGCCACGAACGCTCCAGTCGCTCGCTGAAAAGCGAACTGCAGAAGCTCACCCCCGACGTGGTGACGTGGATCGTGGGGTTCTACCCAACCCCCGAGGGCATCCCGGACCGACCACGAGCAAGGCGCCACGGACACCTGCGGGGAGGCAGAGCGCCTGGCACCCTCTCGCCCTCCCCACGCTGGGCGCCGCGAGGCTTGCCACGCGGAGAGCACAGCCTGCCACGAGGGTTTGTGGCTCACAACCAGCGCGAACGGATCTTCGACGCGGTTGCAAACCTGACCGCAGCCAAGGGATACCCGGCGCTGAGCCTCGAGGAGATCGTCTCCGAAGCGGCGATCTCGCTGCAAACCTTCTACGAGCACTTCGACAACAAGGAGGAAGCGTTCCTCGCGACCTTCGAGATGGGCCACGCGAAGGCGACCTCGGCGATCAACCGCTCGCTCGACCTGCGTCTCAGCTGGGCACAGAACGTCAGACTCGGCCTGACCGCACTACTGGAGTTCCTGGCATCCGAGCCATCGATCGCAAGACTCGCGTGCGTTGACATCCTGATCGCCTACCCGCACATGACGGGCCGCGTGAACGAGGCCAACTTCTCCTACATCGAGCTGCTCGACATCGGCCCGGAAGGCACCTACCCGAACATGCCAGCACCAGTGATGCGCGAAGCCTCGGTTGGCGGCATCTTCGAGCTGCTGCACGACCACATCCTGCACGGGCGCACGCAACGCGTGACGGAGCTGATCGACTACGTCATGTATGTGGCGCTGACGCCGTTTGCCGGTAGCGAGATCGCGGCGCAGGCGGTGGTTGAAACTCGGGGGTAGCTCGGGGGATAGCCCGAGCGCCCACCGCCACCCCCTTACTTCTTCTTTTTGTGTTTGGCCTTCGTTTTCTCGTTGGCTTTCGTGTTCTTGGCCTTCTTCGTCTTCGGGCAGCCCGTGACGCTGATCGGCGTGGTCTGGTGGATCACCGCACCATCCTGTCCCGTAAACGCCGTCGGCATCGCGAGTTTCGTCTTGCAGAGGTTCCCGTTTGCGGCGAGAGCTGAGTATTTGCCTTGGGGCAAGCCTAGTTCGAAGCTAGCGATCGGGACGTCGGGCACGTTCTTGAACGTGCTGCTCGTGATGTTCGTCTTGTTGTTGATGAACGTACTACCGACAAGATCGACGGTCACGCCGTAGCCCTGCAGCACGGCGATCAGGCTTGGGAATTCTTCCCCAGCATGGCTGACGAAATACGTTGGTCCTTCGATCGGGACCGGCAGGACCGGTGTGATCGCCTTCGCGTGACCCACGATCGATGCCGCCGGACAGTTCGCCGGGTTCGCTTCGAACACCTTTGCCGTGCACGCCTTCTGCAGCGTCGTGAGCCTTGACGGTAGCTGCTTGGGCAAGTCCACCTTCACGCTGGCGATGTTCGATTGCGATGATGCCTGGTTCGCTCCGAGATTCCCTGTGGGATAGACGATCTTTGCGGTCAGGCTCGCCCCGTTCGTCCTCGATGTTTTCCCGCTGGTCGATACCGAGAAGTTCGGCTTAAACGCGAGACTGCGACACGACCCCATCTGGAAATGACTCGATACTGGTGCTGTCGCTCCTTCGAAGCTATATGCCGTGCCGGAGAAGCTCATCGAGTTACAGCTCGTCGGGTTGAACATGAATTCCGGGCGGTCGATCACGGCATCAATCTCGCGAATATCGGTCGGGATGCCCTTCACCGTCTTCGGGAACGCAGTCGTGCTGATAGTCAATTGGCTTGTGTGTGGGTCCACTTCGATCTTCGCCCTGACCACTTCTGTTCCCAGATTGAATGGGCCGGCGACTATCGGCACCGCGATAGACAGCCCGAACGGAGCACCCTCATACGGTCCCGTAAGGTAGATCGGGGCCGGTGGCGCACCCGGCTCGGGGAGCACGAACGGATAGGGGCCTGGTCCAACCTCGGCGACCGTATGTCCGATCTGTGAGGCGGCAGAACACGTTCCCTGGGCTGCTTGTGGTTCCCCACAGAGGGGGACCTTGGCGATCATGCCCAATAGTCCCTCTGGTGTCTTGAACTGTAGTTTTTCGATGTGCTGCTGCCCATCATTACGCGAGAGCAACATCGTGAAATCTGTATACCCCGCTGCCTGATCGGTCGTCGCACCAGCAGTCATCGTCGGCGCGAACGGTAGTGGCCCCGTACAGTTAGATGTACTGCTGCCGCCTGGTCCTGCTGTGATCTGGAAATTGCTTTCCGAGAACGCATCCGCAGTCAACGGGCTACTCCATGGCGTAAAGTCAGCTGTCGCGGTATACACCCCACAGAACTGTGGTGTCACGAGCGCTGCCTGTGCACCACCGCTGAAGCTCAACACGAATTCGTTCAAAGGCGCGTCTGGGGTTCCCGGGTCTTGTGGCGTGCCCTTGAACGTTGTCGTTATCTGGCCCGTCTGTTCGTTCAAATGGACGGTGCCTATCAGCTTCAGATAGATGCCTTCGCCTTCGGCGGCTACGAGCAACTGTAGGTTCGGTGGGTTTGATTGCAGGACG
>DATNKN010000245.1:0-9765 GCA_035603375.1 Solirubrobacteraceae bacterium | reverse complement strand
GAGCCGGCGGGCTCGGGTCCGATGGTGCCCCGAGCCCGCCGTCTTGCTGAATGGAGGAGTGTCCTGCGGCGCGACTCCCCGTATCGAAAAACAACCCTACAAAATCAGTCTGTTTTATATGGATTTCGGTAAGCTACAGATGGTGGAGAGCGTTGCGCACCCAGGCGTTTCTGGCGCGTTGAGCGGCGCGCCCGGCCCGTCAGGCGGCGCTGGCGACACGCGGGCGCGCCCGCTCAGGCGCTTGACATACGGGATGCTCACGCTGCTCGTGGCGCTTGCCGCGAGCGCCGGACTCGCCGCACAGGCGCGCGCTTCGGGCAACGCCTCGGCAGCGGCCGGGTTCGTCGAGAGTGCGCAGAACAAGGACGGCGGCTTCGGGGAAAAGCGGGGGAAGAGCTCTAGCCCCGAAGCGAGCCTATGGGCCGCCATGGCGCTGCTGGCGGCCGGCAAGAACCCTGGGGACGAGTGGGTCAAGGGCGGTGCGAGCCTTGACGAATACCTCGCCGCGCATGCCTCCGCGTACACCTCCTTGTCGGACCTTGGCCTGCTGGCGATGGTGCAGAGCGCCGCGCAGGGCTCCTCTTCCTATGGCGATCCGGCCGGGAAGCTCGAAAAGGTATTGACCCCGGCCGCCGCTCGCCAGAACCCGCAGGGCGGTGCCCTGGGGATCCTCGGGCTGATCGCCGTCGGCACTCCCGCGGCCAAACAGACCGCGACGGCCGCCGCGCAGGCACTGCTGGCCTCGCCGACCTCAGACGGAGGGTGGGGCAACGAAGGCCTCTCCGACAGCGCCTCGACCGCGCTCGTGCTGCAAGCGCTGGCGGCATCCGGGGTTGCAAGCTCGAGCACCCCCGCGGTCCAGGCCGGCGTGGCCTACCTGCACAAGGCGCAGGGCAACGACGGGTCGATCGCGCCGTCGATCCGCACCGACCAAGCGATCGCCAGCGGGTCGGTCACCGCCACGGCGTTTACGATCCAGGCGCTCAACGCGCTCGGGTTGCCGGCGCTGAAGACTCCCACCGGTAAGAGCGTGCTGGAAGGGCTCACGCAGTACCAGCAGCAAACGACGGGCGGCCTGACATCGGATGGCTCGCTCTACAGCGAAATCCCGCCCTCGGTGACCGAAACCGCCCAGGCGTTCCCGGCGTTCGACGGCATCGTGTTCCCGCTTGCAAGCGTCCCGCGCGCCACCTCCGGCCCTCCGAGCAAGAACAAGTCCTCGGCCAAGTCCCAGCACGTCAGCTCTGGCAACGCATCGCAGGGCGTCAGCGGCGCGTCCAGCACCGGCAGCGACCAGGGCGCCTACAAGCAGGCGACCGCCACAGGCTCCGCCGCGCCTGCGAGCAAGGCCAAGGTCAACGCCGGCTCCAAGCCTCCTGGCCCCAAGAAGACGAAGGCATCAGCCAAGCAGCAGAGCGCCGTCGCGAGCCCCGGCGGCACGTCTGTCAGCGGCGAAGTCGTAGGAGGCGCCAAGCCGGCCAAGCTTGTGAGCCTCGCCGGTCAGAGCGCCGGTGGGCTGAGCGCCGCCGAGAAGGCCACGCTCTACCTCGCCGGGCTGTTGGTGGTGTGCGCGCTGCTGGGCGGATTCCTGGACACGCGGCGTCCCCGCGAGGACGGGCGCTCGCTGGCCGCCGTGAGCGTTGCAGCAAGCGCGAGCTTTCTGGCCGCCGCGCGCGCACGAGGCGCCCTGGTCCCATTTGCGGTGGCGCTCATCGGCGTCGCCCTGATCGTGTTCCCGTTCACGACCCGCATGTTCGATCGGGCGCCCAAGGGCGCCACGATGATCGGTGCGTTCAAGCCCTATATGCAGCCTGCGCGCCTGGCCTCCTACGACCTCGACGTTCGCGAGCTGAACGAAGGTGTCACCCAGGGCGCCGCGAAGGGACCGGCGCTGCTGTCCCCGCACGCCAGTGCCGCGGCGGCGCTCAAGCAGTTCGACGCAAGCGATCCGGAGCTGGTGCAATTCAACCAGCAATGGCCGCAAGTGCGAGCCACTCTTACAGGGCTGCTCGACACGATCCAGGCCAACCGCTCCAACTACGCCGCGGTCGCGGCGCTGCCCAGTTTCAAGCTGTTCCCGTGGTTCTTCGTCGTCCCTGGCGCGCTCCTGATCCTGCTCGCCGCGGTCGCGCTGGCGGTGCCCAGCGTGTGGGGCGGGCTGCGCTGGGCGATCGTGGCGCTCGCGATCGGGCTGATCCTCGCCCCGCTGGCGTTTGGCATGTGGTCTCGCGCGCCCAGGGGGGCCACGATGGTCAGCGCCTTCCGTACAGTCGAGACGCGCAGCCTTGTCATCAAGATCCAGAACGACTTCGGCACGATCACGACCGGGGAGGGGGCGCTGAGCGGCGAACTCGTGCCCGCCCTGGAAGAACACGGGCTCAGCACCGCGCAGATCGACAAGGCGCTGCCAGCCGTCGCCAAGCTCGAAAGTCGCTGGATCGGGATCCTGCAGAACCTCACCCCGATGATTGGCGTGATGAGCAACAACGTCACCAACTACCAGGCGGTGGCGGCGCTGCCCGCGTTCGGCCTGTTCCCTTGGCTTTTCCTGATCCCGGGTCTACTCGTAATGGCGCTGGTCGTGCTGAGCCGCACGGGCCCCCGTATGCCGATTCGCCGTGGTGTGCCGGTGGGCGAGTCGGGGTCACAGTCCGACGGGGCGCCAATCATCCCGCCAGTGGAGCCCATGCCGGCGCCCGAGGTGCAACTTCACGAACACCAACTACTGACCCACTCCAAGGAGCACGATGTCCTCTCACGCACATAGCCGGCGCGCCGGCATCCTCACCTTCATCGTTACCGTCACGATCGGAGTGGGAGCGGTCCTTGCCGGCTCCGCCGCGGCCGCCACGCCGCTCAGCGGCACGCTGGCGATCGCTCCCGGTAAGTATGTGCCAGCGAGCAAAGGCAAAGCTTCGCACTACACCGGCTCCTACTTTCGGATGCTGATCCCCGGATCGACGGACAAGTACTTCCGCAACGTTCAGTCTAAGGCCAAGGACAAGAGCTACACCCTGTTCATTCCAGGCAGCGAGCAGGGCTTGCGCCTGGGAGTCTTCCAGCCGCCGCCCACGCCGGCGTTTGCGCCCGACGGGTTCGCGTTGGCGAGCACGATCGTCAAGCCGATGACGTTCGCGGGGATCAACTTCAGCATCTCCACGGCACCGACAGACGCCCAGAGTGGCCTGCCGGACACTGCGCCCTCGCTGAGCGTGACCGGCAACCGGGTGACCGGCAACTTCAGCTCCTGGACGGCGGAGTGGAACAGCATCTACTTCAATCAGGGGGCGCCCAAGCCCGGCTCGGAACCGTTCCCCGGAGCCACCAAGCCGGTGACTGGGACATACAACAAAAAGACCAAGGCGTATCAGATCATCTGGTACAGCCTGATTGTCGGCGGCCCGTTCAACGGTTTTGCCGGCTACTGGCATCTACAGGGCAAGCTTTTGCCGAGCGCCTAAGTGTCCGGATTCTTCCTAAGCAAGTGAGCGCCTGAGCATGAGCACCATCCCGTCGAGCACCGTGCCGATCGCCGTCGACCGCGTCAGCCAGGCGCTGTCTGGGTTCTCGAGCGCCTTGAAGGAGCCGGTGCATATCGTGGGGCTGCTGTTGCTGGCGGTGCTCGCGTTCGAGCTCGGGCGGATCGCGATGGAGGGCTGGCGCCGGGTGCGCCCCGGCGCACCGCCGCTCGAGCAGATCGCCTCGAGGGCAATGGCCGACGCGACACAGGCCGGCGCGCTCGCGCGCTGGGCGCCCGGTCCGCTCGCCGAGCGAGCGGTGCTTGGCCTGGCGGCGGCGGTTCAGTCCGGTGGTCGTGACGCGATTGAGAACGCCCTCGCCAGCTTCGAGCTGCAGATCCAGCGGCGCCTGGATCGCACCCGCGTGCTCGTGCGAGCCGGCCCCGCGGTAGGGCTGATGGGAACTTTGATCCCGCTTGCCCCCGGGCTGGCGGCGCTCGGCAAAGGCAACTACACCCAACTGGCAGGCGATCTGCAGGTGGCGTTCGCCGCGACAGTGGTCGGGATTCTCGTCGGCACCGGCGCTTTCACGCTCACGCTGATGCGCACACGCGTATACACCGAGGATCTGGCGGCGCTCGAGCGCGCGGTCGCCTCCCGTGAGCCCCAGGCGCAGCCCCATCATCGCGTCGCCGCCGCGGTCGGAGAGCACGCGACATGAGCCGCGTCGGGCTTGGGCGCCACGGTCAACTGGACTCCGACGCGGGCGATCCGCTCGATGGCCTGGTCAACATGTTCGACCTCGGGCTCGTCCTCGCCGTGGCGTTCCTGATCGCCGGGCTGACGATCGCCGCGAGCAAAAGCGCCCAGCAGCAGCGACAGACGAAATCGACCGAACAGACGCTCACGACGCCGTCCACCAAGCAGACCGCCGCCGGTCAGGGCCAGGCGGTCGGCCAGGTGTATCGCCTGGCCGATGGGCAGCTCGTGCTCGTCAAGCCCAAGACAAGCGCGCCGCCGTCCCGCTGAGTGGCAGGCCCCATCCCTGGAGATAGGCTCTTCTCGGAGGTCGGCCCGCCTTGATGTCAGCTTGTCTGGGCCGCTCGCTCCAGGATGGACACAAGCGCCTGCGGGTCGAGGCGAGGGTCCTGCTCTGCGAGCAGGTGCTCGGCCACATGGCGCCCGCCCAGCCCACGCAGCCCACGCTCGCCATGCTCGGTGACAAAATCCAGCAGCGCCCCGGAGCGTCGCGCGAGCAAGCGTCTGGCGGTGAGGTCGGTGCTCGCGCGCTGCTCGTCCAACACGCCCACGAGCTCGTCGATGCCTTGGGGTGGAGGCAGGGAGGACACGGCCAGCACGCGCGTCGCCCTGGTTCCGAGCGAGCGCAGGGCGGCGCTCAGGTCGCGTCTGCTTGCCACGGCGATCTGGCCGAGATCGGCCTTGGTGACGACGAGCACGTCTGGAGTCTCCATGATTCCCGACTTGAGGAACTGCAGCACGTCACCGCTGCCCGGCTGGACGACGACCACGACCGTGTCGGCGACATCGGCCACCTCGGTCTCGGCCTGTCCCACGCCGACGGTCTCGATCACGACAACGTCAAACGCCGCCGCCAACGTTTGCGCTGCCGTGCGCGTCGCGGGGGCGAGACCCCCGAGTCGCTGGCCAGCGGCAGTCGAGCGGATCAGCACCGCCTTGTCGGCTGGATCGAAGTCGATGCGTGCACGGTCGCCGAGCAGCGATCCGCCGGAACGCTTCGAGCTTGGGTCCACCGCCAGCATCGCAACGCTCTTGCCGCGCACGCGCCACACGTGCAGCAGAGCCGAGAGCAGCGTTGACTTGCCAGCGCCAGGTGGTCCTGTCACACCGACGATGTGTCCAGGTGCCTCGCCGCCAAGCACGGCGGGGGACACCTCGTGCAAAAGCAACCTGGCCTGCTCGCGGTCAGCTTCGGTGCTGCTCTCGAGCAGGTTGAGCGCCGCCGGCGCCGCGCTCAGATCGCCCTCGCGCAGACGCGCTCCGAGTTCTGCGCCGCTCACCCAAACCTCTAAACGGACGCTGGCACGCCGTTGCGCTCGCCCACGATCCCGACGATGTCGTGCATGATGCGCGAGATGTCGAAGTCCTTCGGGGTGTAAACAGCGGCGACACCGGCCCGCTCCAGCTGAGGCACGTCCTGGTCGGGGATGATCCCACCAACGACCACCGGCACGTCAACTTCGGCCTCGCGCAGCGCGTCCATCACGGCCGGGATCAGCTCCCGATGAGAGCCTGACAGGATCGACAGCCCGATCACGTGCACACCCTCCTGCAGCGCCGACGCCGCGATCTGGGCGGGAGTCAGGCGGATGCCTTCATAGACCACGTCCATACCGGAGTCGCGTGCGCGCACCGCGATCTGCTCGGCGCCGTTTGAGTGACCGTCCAGGCCCGGCTTGCCGACGAGGATCTTCGGACGGCGGCCGAGCTTCTCGGCCAACTGCTCGACTTCCTCGCGCAGCCGCGCCAGCTCCGTGTCGGCCGGCGCGGCGCTGGCCTCGCCGACACCCGTGGGAGCGCGATAGCTGCCGAACACGTCGCGCAGCGTCTTTGCCCACTCGCCCGTCGTCGCGCCCGCCCGCGCGGCCGCGATCGTCGGGATCATGAGGTTCTCGCCGCCGTCCTCGTCGCTCGCGACGCGCGCCAGCTCGGCCAGGGCCGCATCAACGGCCTGCTGGTCACGCTCAGCGCGCCACCTGCGCACCGCCTCGATCTGCTCGGCCTCGACCGCCGGGTCCACGACCAGGATGCCGCCCTCCGCGTCGGCGGTCAGGGGGGAGGGCTCGGTCTCGGCGAAACGGTTCTGGCCCACCACGATCTGCTCGCCCGACTCGATTCGCTGGATGCGCGCGCGGTGCGAATCCACCAGTGCGGCCTTCATGTAGGGCACCGCCTCCACTGCGCCGCCGTGCTCGGCTACGACCGCCATCTCGGCACGTGCGCCCTCCAACAGCTCCGCCACGAGCCCGTCCATCACCTTTGAGCCCTCGAAGATGTCGGGGTACTCGAGAATGTCAGTTTCGTAGGCCAACACCTGCTGGATGCGCAGCGACCACTGCTGGTCCCATGGTCTTGGTAGCCCAAGCGCCTCGTTCCAGGCGGGAAGTTGGATCGCGCGGGCGCGAGCGTCGCGGCCGAGCGTTACCGCGAGCGCCTCCAGCACGATGCGCTGCACGTTGTTCTCGGGCTGGGCCTCGGTCAAGCCGAGCGAGTTGACCTGCACGCCATAGCGGAAGCGCAGGCGGCGCTCGTCGCTGACGCCGTAGCGCTCGCGCCCAAGCTCTTCCCAGAGAATGCCCATCGCGCGTAGCTTCGCGTGCTCCTCTACGAAGCGCACGCCAGCATTGACAAAGAAGGAGATGCGACCAAACACGTCGCCGATCAGCTCCGGTGCGCGGTCGCCGAGGCGCTCGCGCGTCGCGTCGAGCACCGCGATCGCGTTGCTCATCGCGTAGGAGATCTCCTGCACGGGCGTCGCCCCGGCCTCCTGCAGGTGATAGGAGCAGATGTTGATCGGGTTCCACTTCGGCACGTGCTCAACCGTGTAGGCGATCATGTCAGCGATCAAACGCATCGAGGGAGCCGGTGGGAACGCGTAGGTCCCGCGCGCAAGGAACTCCTTGATGATGTCGTTCTGGGTCGTCCCCTGCAGGCTGTGCTGCTCGGTGGGTGGGTCCTGATTTTCGGCCGCGACGATGTAAAGCGCCAGTAGCCACGCGGCCGTGGCGTTGATCGTCATCGACGTATTCATCTCGCCGAGCGGTATCCCGTCCATCAGAGCCGCCATGTCGCCGCGATGGACAACCGGCACACCGACCTTGCCCACCTCTCCCCGCGCCAGCTCGTCGTCGGGGTCATATCCCGTCTGGGTGGGTAGGTCGAAAGCCACCGACAGCCCCGTCTGGCCCTTTGCGAGGTTACGCCGGTACAGCTCGTTGGATGCCCTGGCCGTGGAGTGTCCGGCGTAGGTGCGCATCATCCACGGTCGGTCGCGCTCAGGCAGGCGTGGGGAGTGCTCGCTGTTCATAGCGCCATTGTATGGGGCGCCAGCGGGCTTTATCCTGACGGCCTATGAGCGAAACCATCGAGCTACCGCGCACGGGTGGGCCTGGAACTGGGTTGGGCGACTCCTGGAGGGTGATCGTGCGCAACGACGACCACAACACGTTCGACCACGTCGCGCGCACGCTCGCGCGTTTCATCCCGGGCGTCACGCTGCAGCGCGGCCACGAGATCGCCAGCATCATCCACAATTCCGGTCAGGCAATCGTCTTCAGCGGACACCAGGAGCCCGCCGAGCACTACTGGGAGCTGCTGAAGGGTGCGGGGCTGACGATGGCACCCTTGGAGCAGTGCTGATCTAGCGATCTAGACCCTGCAGCGCGCGCTTACGGGGATTGCGGTCGAGCCGTTCGCCGGTGGGTCGATCTTGCACCACGTCAGCTGGTGGGCGGGCGTGTCGAGTACCGCCAGGAATGTGTAGACGATGCCTGCTGAGCGCACAGTGCAGCGATACGCCTGACGGCCGGCGTGAGTGGCACTGGTGCTCGCGCAGCGCACGCTCTGAAACGGTCCGCTGAGTTCGCTGGCCTGCACTCGATTGCGTGCGTCGGCGGCAATCGCGCGTTCGAGTGCCGCGCGGGCCGGCATACCCGAGCGCAGCGTCGCGGTGTGCGGAGCCTGGTCCTCTTCGACGACGATGTCGCCCTCGCGATCGGCTTCGACTTCCGCCCGGCGTTCTGAGGGCGTGGGGCCAGAAGAGCCTTCGCTGCTGTGCACCACGCCGCGACCCACGAGAATCAACACGAGGAACGCGAGAATCGTGAGCACCCAGCGCGCCCACAGCGGCGTGTCCCGTAGTCGTGCCGCGAACCGACCCAGCGGGCTACGGTTCGTCGCGCCCATTGCTCTGGATCTTCGGTTCAGACGTAGTGGGCAGCGGGTGTGTCGCTCGCGTCGCCGTCGGGCGACTCGGGCGAGTAGCCGTTCGCCGGACCGTCCGGGTGGCCATTCGGCGCGTCGATCGCCACGGTCTCGCCCTCAATGCTGCCCGCGGCGGTGCGATCCCACCAGCCGTAGAGCACCGGGATCTGGTACCAGCTGGAATAGCGCACCCTGAAGTCGGTCATCTCCGGGCCGTCCCAATAGCGTTCCCAGTCGATGTGCTTGGCGAAGTGGGCGAACTGCTGGAAGCGGTAGCGGTCGTCTTTCGAGCGATACACCGCATAGGAGCTGGCGCCATAGCGAAGTGCCGTTGCGGCTACCTCACCCAACACCTCCTCGAAGCCGTCCGCGCGAAAGCCAGTCGCGTACCAGGGGACGATTACCGTGCCATCCATCAGCCACCCACCTCCGCATGTATCGCGCCTGGTCCCTCGGCCGTCTTGCCCTCGCTATCGGACTCCGCGCCGACAAGGATCGAGATCTTGCCCAGGTGCTTGTTTTCGAGCATCAACTGGTGTGCTTCGGCAACTCCCTCGAAGCCGAGCGTGCGCCACAGCACCGGCCTGATCTGACCTGACTCGATCAGCTCGTTGGCCTTCATGCACTCATACGCGTTCGCGAAGTGCGACCCGAGGATCTCCTTCTGCTTCATCCACAGGTAGCGCACGTCGAAGTCCAGGTTGAAGCCGGTCGTGCCCGCGCAAATCACGACCTTGCCAAACGGCTTGACCGTGAAGACGGAGGTGGGGAAGGTCGCCTGGCCGACGTGCTCGAAGACGATGTCCGGGGCGTCGCCGAGGATCTGCTTGACGCGCTTTGAGAACTCGCGCGAAACGAGAAAGCGCGCCTTGTCCTCCTCTGGAGTCTCGCCGCCCTTGCGCATCATCCCCGCGAACTCGGCCCGGTCGATGTAGTCCACGGCGCCCAGGCGCTTGACCAGCTCGCCCTTCTCGGCTGAGGACACCACGCCAACGCAGTGCGCGCCGGCGGCGGCGCACAGTTGGGTGGCGAACACGCCCAGGCCCCCCGCCGCGCCCCAGATCAGCACCTTCTGACCTGCCTGCAGTTTGCAACGTGTGATCAGCATCCGATAGGCAGTGAAGTACACGAGCCCGTAGGAGGCCGCCTCCGACCAGCTCAGCGCATGTGGCTTGGGCAGCAGCTGCTGCGCCTGCACCTTGGTGAACTGCGCAAACGACCCCCACGTCGTCTCATAGCCCCAGATCTTCTGCGAGGGCGCCGCCATCGGGTCGAGACCATGCACCTCCGGGTCCTCGTAGGAGGCCTGGTTGCAGTGCACTACCACCTCGTCGCCCGGCTTCCA
>DATNKN010000223.1:0-6132 GCA_035603375.1 Solirubrobacteraceae bacterium | reverse complement strand
AGCGGCGAGTCGATCTCGATCTGCTCGCCGCTCAGCGGATGTGGAAACGCCAGGCGGGTTGCGTGCAGGAACTGGCGCCGCAGACCGAGCAAGCCGGGAGTGCCGTACTCGGGATCACCGCACACCGGATGCCCGATCGCCTGCAGGTGAACGCGTATCTGGTGGGTGCGGCCCGTGTCCAGGTGCAGGCGCAGGAGCGAGAAGTCCCCGAGCGAGCGAGCGAGCGTGAAGTGGGTGCGGGCTTCGCGACTACCCGTACCGCCGACTGCCATGCGCGTGCGGATGCGCGGGTGGCGACCAATCGGCGCCTCGATCGTGCCGGTGCGAGCGGGCGGCAGCCCCTCGACCAGCGCGACATATTCGCGCTCGATCTGGCGCTTGCGCAACGCGTCCTGAAGCAGCCGATGCGCCTCCTCGGTGCGCGCGACGACGAGCAGGCCGGAAGTGTCGCGATCGAGTCTGTGCACGATCCCTGCTCGCTCGGGCTCCCCCCCACCGGCGATGCCGGCCAAGAGCTGGGAGAGCGTGCCCTCGCGGTGGCCGCGAGCGGGATGTACGACCAGGCCCGCCGGCTTGTCCACCACGAGCAGGTGCTCGTCCTGGTAGGCAATCGTCAGCTCGGGCGTCTCTTGCGACACCTCGGGCCCGCCAGGCGTTTCAGACGCCTTCGAGGTCCAGTCTTCCCCGCCGCTTGAGCCCGACGCCCGGCGTGTCATTCCGGCCTCTCCACGACATACAGCAGCACCAGCACGCCGATCGTGATCGAGGCATCGGCGAGATTGAACGGCGGCCAGCCGAGCGGGAACTTGACGAAATCGGTGACCGACCCGACGCGCAGGCGGTCGAGGATGTTGCCGAGCGCCCCCCCGAGCAGCATTCCAGTCGGCAGCCAGATCAGCGGCTTGTCGCGATGGCGCGCGAAGTAAACGAGCAGCACGACCAGGGCGAGGCCGACAAGCACCGTCACGATGACATGGTGGCCCGGCAGGAAACCGAACGCGACCCCCTGGTTGCGCGTGTCGACGAGCTGAATGCCAGGCAGCACGCCGCGCGTTTCCCCGGGCACGATCCAGGCGCGCACGGCCGCCTTGGAGAGCTGATCGGCAACAACCACAGCCAGCGTCACCAGCGCCGCGTACAGCCATACTGGCGCGGCGCGGAGGGCACCCCCAAAGGACAAGCGGCCGGCGGCGCGCCCGGTCGAGCCCACCGCGGTCAACCGTGAATCAGGCTGACGAGCAGATTGCCCACGATCGACAGCACGAGTATCGCCACGATCGGGCTGAAGTCGAACGAGCCGATCATCGGGACGAAGCGCCGAAAGATACGCAGGTACGGTTCGCACACGTCCCGCAAAAAAGTGAGCACGGCATCCGAGGCGCGCGAGTAGGGCGGTTTGACACCGAACGCGAACAGCAGCTGCAGCACGATGTGGAGGATGATCAGCAGCGTGTAGACGTAGATCAGCGTCGAGAGGTACCCCGCGATTTCGGTGCGCGCCGTGGCGAGCACGAGAATCATTTGTCGAGTACCGAATCGAGCGCGCTGTCGAATGCCGCTCGCAACCCACCCCGCTCCAGGGCGGCAAGCCCACGAGCGGTGATGCCTCCCGGCGAGGCGACCTCGCGGCGCACCGCGAGCGTGTCGTAGTCGCGGCGGCGCAACAGCTCGGCGGTGCCGGCGAGCGTCTCGGTCACCAGCGCGGAGGCCTGTGCTGGGGCGATGCCGCGACGCACGCCAGCATCGACCTGCGCCTCGACCACCAGGGCAACGTAGGCGGGCGCGCACGACATCAGGCCCATGGCGACATCGACGAGCGTGTCGTCGAGCGATACGAGCATCCCCAGCGAGCCGAACAGCTCCTCCACTTCGCGGTCCAGCGTCACGTCCTGCTCCTCGTCGGCCGCGCGAACCACCGCGCCTCTGCGCACCTCGACAGGTAGCGAGGGAAGAAAGCGGTAGACGGGCCGATCCGGGTAAGCCTGCTTGAGCGTCGCCAGCGGCACGGCCGCGAGGATCGAAGCGACGGCCTTGGCGTGCGGGGCCAGCTCGCGAGCGACAGCGTCCAGTTGGGCGGGCTTGTGGCAGAGCACGAGCAGCTCGGCCCGCCTGGCCACCTCGGCGCTTGAGGGCAGGGCCTCTCCCCCGGTCTCGGCCGCCAGCGACTGCGCACGCTCGGCAAGTGGGTCGAAGCAGAGCACGGGCCGGCCCCACCCGCGTACCATCGCGCGCGCCATGTTGCCGCAGCCAATTAGACCGATATTCATAGGGCAGTCAGGCTATCGGCCCGCGCGGCCAACTAGCTTTGGTTGAAGAAACCCTTTTCGATCAACCGCGCGCGCTCCTCGGCGGAGATCTCCACGTTGCGCGGCGTCAGCATGAACACCTTGTCGGCGATCCGCTGCATACCACCGTCGAGCGCGTAGGTGAGGCCGCTGGCGAAGTCGATCAGGCGCTTTGACAGGTCGGTGTCGGCACCCTGCAGGTTGAGGATCACCGGGATCGAGTCCTTGAACTTGTCGGCGATCTGCTGGGCGTCGTTGAAGGACTTGGGGATCACCAGGTGTACGCGCACGTCGCCGTTGCCGTTGCCACGGCCAACGGGCCGCAGCGCCGTCGCGGAGCGTGTGCGAGGCTCGTCCTCGGGGAATATCTCGTCGAACTCGTCGCGACGACGACGCGGGGAGAGCCGGCGCACGTTGGGCCGCTCGCGGTAGCGATCGGCGATCTCCTCCTCGTGCGGTTCCTCCTCGTAGTCGTCGCGATACTCCTCGGCCAAGCCGAAGTACACGAGTGCGCGATGCCAGGAGTCTCGAAATGCCATACGTAGAGGGCGTTTTCGGTGAAAGCGGGCGTTTCCCTGCACGTGCCGAGCATCCGCTCGTGCGCGCGACGGGGCACCAAACCGCATTCTCCGCCTCTAAGCGTACAACCGCGTGCCGATTCTCACGATCGTGGCGCCCTCGCCGACCGCCACGGCGAAGTCCTGGCTGGTGCCCATCGACAGCTCGCGCAGGCCGTGCTCGCCAGCCAACTCGCGCAGCCGGCGAAACCAGGGACGGCTCAGCTCGGGGTCCTCGGCGAGCGGCGGCATCATCATCAGGCCCGCTACGGGCACAGGCGAGCGTGCGATGAACGCGCTCAGGCGCTCCGGGGCGATGCCCGCCTTGGCGGGGTCGCCGGCGAGGTTGACCTCGACCAGCACGCGCAGGTCAGGACGAGCGCGGTCGAGATGGCGCTCAAGCTCCGCCAGCGCAGAGTCGCTTGCCAGCGAGTGGATCAGGCGCACGTGCGGCACGATCGCGCGCACGTGTTTGCTCTGCAGCGCCCCGATGAAGTCCCATTCGAACAGATCCTCACAGGCGACGGCCTTCGCTTGTAGATCCTGGGCGCGATTCTCCCCCACAAGCACGATGCCCGCCTCCGCGAGGACCGGCAGCTCTCCCACCGGCACATACTTGCCCGCCGCGAGCACATCCACCTCACCTGGGTCTCGCCCGGCAAATTCGGCGGCATCGGCGATCTCCGCGCGCACCGCCGCGAGGTTGGCCCGTACCCGCTCGGCCCGCAGGCCCGCGATCAGCTCAACCATGCAACGGCGCCCTGACGTCCGGTTCGCTCGCCTTCGCGACGGTAGGAGAAGTAGCGCTCGTCGCAGATCGTGCACGCGGCGACGTCGCTTACCCGCGCGACCCCGGCGGCAAGCAGCCGCTCGCGGGCGATCGCACGCAGATCGATCTTGCGACCGTCGCGGTGGACTCCGTCGAAGGCCGCGTGCACCTCCTCGCCGACCTCATAGCAGCACGCCCCGGCACACGGGCCCACCAACGCAAAGATGTCTCCGCCCCCGCCGACCTCGCGCAGAGCGAGCACGCCCTCCTCGAGCACTCCGCCGGCAAGCCCGCGCCAGCCGGCGTGCAGCGCCGCCACGGCGCCATCGGCGCCGAGCACGACCGGAATGCAGTCGGCAGTGAACACCATCGCCGCCACCCCGCTTGCCGCGACCGCGTGGCCGTCCGCCTCGAACGTGGGCGGGCGCGCGCTGTCCCGCGACACGCTCGGCGCCGCCTCGTCGGCGAACACGCGCCCTACGACGGTGCCATGCACCTGATAGCCGCGCACGAGTCGCCGCACACCGAGCGATTCGCGCAAGCGCTCGCGCGCGCTCAGGCCGTGCTGTGCGTGCTCGCCGCCAACGCTTGAGAGGTTGCCGTGCGCCCGCGCAGTGAACAGCGCCCGGCCGCCTCCCGGGAGTTGCGCGATTTCGCCGTCGAGTGCTGTGGACGTGAAGGCGCTCATAGCGCCGCCCGGCGCCCGTCGCATGAGCCATCTTCGATCATGGCCAGGCGGGAGACGCTCATATGCTCGCTTCCAGCGCGGCTTGCAGCTCGGTGTCGCGACCAGGCTCGATGCGTTCTTCGATCAGCAGCCTGTAGGACTCTTCCAGGCGCACCCCCACCTCCGGGCCCTCTGGCACCCCGGCGGCGATCAGATCCTCGCCGCTGATCTCGAGCGTGATGTGGCGGCGATCGCGCAACCACTCTTCGATCATGCGCCGGCCGTAGGAGTCCGGGCCGGTTTCCATGTCGTGTATCGCGGCGGCGAGCGCGAGCGACTCGACGGGCATGCCGAGCATCAGCTCGAGCAGATCCGCGGTCGTGTCGGCGCCGCCGATCTGGTCGGTCACAACCGTGGCGCACACCCCCACGCCAAAGGCACGACGCGCCTCGCCCGCGGGCAGCTCCAGCTCGTGCAGGAAGCCGCGCATCGTCGGCTCGGTGTCTTCCTCGCTCAGACGCCACGACAGCTCCAGCATGAGCGCACCGGCGAGTAGCACCCGCGGCGAACCGTCGCTTGGGAGTATGCGCAGGGCGGTGCGCACCACATGCTCGTCGAAGCTCACGCCCGGCTGCCACGCGGTGAGGACGCCCATGCGGTCAAGCTCGGCGAGCGGCGCCACAGGGTCGGGTTCGGCGAGCGCCAGTCGCAGCTCCGCACCGAGGCGCTCGCTTGAGACGCTGCGCAGCGCGCCGCCCTCGATCGCGGTGCTCGCCAGCTCGGCGGTGTGGGGATCGACCTCGAAGCCCAGCCGGGCCGCATAGCGGGCGAGCCGCAAGATGCGCGTGGGGTCGTCGGTGAAGCTCGCGTCGTGCAACACCCGCAGGCGCCGCGCGGCGAGATCCTCCAGTGCGCCCGGCGCGGCTCGCACCTGCCCACGACGCTCGGGGTCGAGCGCGACGGCGATTGCGTTGACGGTGAAGTCGCGGCGCGCAAGATCCTCCTCGAGCGTGCCGCCTCGCACGTCGGGCAGCGCGCCCGGCGAGGCATAGCTCTCGGCACGCACCGTCGCCAGATCGATGTTCGCCTCCGCTCCCCGCACGAGCGCGGTGCCGAAACGCTCGTGCGGCGTCACCTGCCCGTCCAGCCGTGCGGCAAGCGCGCTCGCGAGCTGCTCCACGTCGGAACGCACGATCGCGTCCAGCTCGCGGGGAGTGCGGGCGAGCACGATGTCGCGCACCGCTCCGCCGACCAGCTCGACGCCACCTTCGTGCTGCTCGGCGACGGCCAGCAACTCGGGGCCACCCGCAAGCTCGTGCAGGCTTGCCACTATCGCCTGGCCGTCGAGGATCGCGCTCCCGGGACGACCGGTCGCCTCGCCTCCGGGCACGCCGCGTCGCTCGCTGCCGCCGCTCATTTCGTTGTCGGTCGTCGTCATGGCGCCTCCCGATGTTTGACTACCGCTGACTATTTTTCTTCCTGCTGAAGCTCACCGCTCATCCGATGCGCACAGGGATACCGGCCTGCTCGAGGTGGGCCTTGGCTTGGGCGATGGTGTGGCGGTTGTAGTGGAATATCGACGCACACAACACCGCGTCGGCACCGGCTTGCAGCGCCTGCACTAGGTGGTCCAGCTCGCCCGCACCGCCGGAGGCGATCACCGGCACGTCCACCGCCTCGCTGACGGCGGCGATCAGCGGCAGGTCATAGCCGTCGCTGGTGCCGTCGCGGTCCATGCTCGTGAGCAATATCTCACCTGCCCCGCGGCTCGTGCCCTCGCGCGCCCACTCCACCGCGTCGCGACCGGTGGGCGTGCGCCCGCCCGCCACGTATGCCTGCCAGCGATCGCTTTCG
>DATNKN010000393.1:0-8642 GCA_035603375.1 Solirubrobacteraceae bacterium | reverse complement strand
TCAACCGCGCGCGCGCCCGCATCAAGGTGTTCGTGGACAAGTTCGGAATCGATGAGCTGCGCAACCAGGTCGAGCAGGAGCTTGAAGGCGAATGGGTGGGCGAACGCGACTTCTCGATCGAGGATCGCCTGTTCTTGGACGACGAGCGCGAAGCCGCTCCCGCGCCGCCCACAAGCTACGGCAGCCCCAACGGGGACATATCGGAGTTCGAGCGCTTCAAGCAGACCAACGTGGCCGCCCAGAAGCAGGAGGGCTTCGTGACCGTCGAGGTGAAGATCGTGCGTGGCGACCTCACGCCCAAGCAGTTCCGTGGGCTGGGGCAGATCATGCGCGAATACTCCGGCGGCTATGCGCGCACGACGGTGCAGCAGAACTTCGTGTTGCGCTGGGTGCGCTACGAGAGCGTGTACGACGTGTGGAGGGCGCTCAGCGCGCTCGGCCTCGGCGACCCGGGCTCGCGCGAGATCACCGACGTGGTGTCGTGCCCCGGGACCGACTCTTGCAAGCTCGGCATCACCAGCTCGATGGGCCTCAACCAGGCCGTGCAGGAGCGCATCGAAGCGATGAACCTCACGGACCCACTAACGCGCCAGATCCACATCAAGATGAGCGGCTGCCCCAATGGCTGCTCCCAGCACCACGTGGCCGACATCGGCTTCTACGGCGCCTCGATCAAGGTCGGCGAGCACACGATCCCCGCCTACATCCCGCACGTGGGCGGCGTGTACGAAGGCGGCGAGGTCAAGTTCGGCACGCGCCTGAAGCTGCGCCTGCCGGCCAAGCGCGCGCCCGAGGCGATCGAGCGCTGGATTCGCCACTACGAGGCCAACCGCAACGAGGGCGAGGAGTGGGGCGCGTTTGTGGAGCGCGTCGGCACGCCCGAGCTGGAAGGGCTCGTCAAGGAGCTTTCTTTGCCCGTCGACTTCAGCCTGGAGACGATGAACACATTCATCGACTGGAACCGCGACGTGCCGTTCCAAGTGATCCGCGGTGAGGGCGAGTGCGCGGTCTAGAGGACAGCCCGACCGACGTCACATCCACCGTCCCAGGGGACCCGCGCCCCGCGGGCGAGGATGTGGCCCGGGCCCTTAGCGACACCCTACGCGAGGCGGTCGAGCGCCACGGGGAGAAGGTCGTGTTGCTGTGCTCCTTCCAAAAGGAGGAGTCGGTGCTGATCGACGAGCTGCTGCGGATCGGTGGCGGGCAGACCCCCGTGCGAATCGCGACGATCGACACCGGGGTGCTGTTTGCAGAGACGCTGCAAACATGGAAGGCATTCGAGGAGCGATACGGGATCGCCGTGGAGGTGCACGACGCAAGCAACGCGAGCGCCCCGTGGAGCGGCCCTGAGCACTGCTGCTCGGTTGCCAAGGTGGCCGCCCTGGAGCAGGCACTGCATGGCGCTGAGGGCTGGATAACGGGCATCAGGCGCGAGCAGGGGCCGACGCGCGCGGACACCGAGCTGATCGAACACGACGCCAAGCGCTCTCTGCACAAGTACAACCCGCTGGCGCAGTGGAGTGAAAAGGACCTGTGGACACGCATCTTCGAGCGCGAGCTTCCCTACAACCCGCTGCACGACCAGGGCTACTCATCGATCGGCTGCGCGCCGTGCACCCAGCCCGGCGAGGGCCGCGAGGGCCGTTGGGCGGGCACAGAGAAGACTGAGTGCGGACTGCACGTTGGCGTGTCATGAGCGTCGCCGAGCGTCCCCAGTTGAGTCACCTGCGGGCGCTCGAGTCGGAGGCTATCCATGTGATGCGCGAGGTGGCAGCCGAATTCGAGCGGCCCGTGCTGCTGTTTAGCGGCGGCAAGGACTCGATCGTGCTGCTGCGACTCGCCGAGAAGGCGTTTAGGCCGGGGACGTTTCCGTTCCCGCTGATGCACGTGGACACCGGGCACAACTTCCCCGAGGTGATCGAGTATCGCGACCGGCGCGTCGCGGAGCTGGGCGAGCGGTTGATCGTGGCGAGCGTGCAGGAGTCGATCGACAGCGGTCGCGCGGTCGAGGAGAAGGGCCCGCGCGCCTCGCGCAACCAGCTGCAGACCGTGACCTTGCTCGACGCGATCGCCGAGCACAAGTTCGACGCAGCCTTTGGCGGCGCGCGCCGCGACGAGGAGCGCGCGCGGGCGAAGGAGCGCGTGTTCTCCTTCCGCGACGACTTCGGCGGCTGGGACCCCAAGAGCCAGCGGCCGGAGCTGTGGAACCTGTACAACGGGCGCATCAAGAAGGGCGAGAACGTGCGCATCTTTCCGATCTCAAACTGGACTGAGCTCGACGTGTGGGAGTACATCGACCAGGAGCAGCTGGAGGTGCCCTCTATCTACTTCGCGCACGAGCGCGAGGTGTTTAAGCGCGACGGAATGCTCTACGCATGGCGCGAGGGGACGGAGTTGATCGACGGCGAGAGCGTGTTCGCAGAGACGGTGCGCTATCGCACGGTGGGCGACATGAGCTGCACCGGCGGCGTGCGCTCCAGCGCCGCCACGCTGCAGGAAGTCGTGACGGAGATAGCCGCGACTCGCATCACCGAGCGGGGCGAGACACGCGCGGACGACCGTGTGTCAGAGGCGGCGATGGAGGATCGCAAGAAGGCCGGGTACTTCTAGTGCGCGCGTTTTTTGGGGCTGCGCCCGCCCACGCGACGGGACGTGCGGCCCGCGGGAGCGGAATCTCTCCCGCGTCCGCCAGGCAGGCGCCGCGATGACCCTCGACCTACTGCGCTTCACCACCGCCGGCTCGGTGGACGACGGCAAGAGCACGCTGATCGGCAGGCTCCTGTACGACACCAAGCAGGTGTTTCAGGATCAGCTCGACCACGTTGCGCAGGCGAGCGAGCGCCGTGGCGGCGAGGGCGCGCTCGACCTCGCGCTGCTGACCGACGGGCTGCGCGCCGAGCGCGAGCAGGGGATCACGATCGACGTGGCCTACCGCTACTTCGCGACCCCCAAGCGCCGCTTCATCATCGCCGACTGCCCCGGCCATCAGCAGTACACGCGCAACATGGTGACCGGCGCCTCCACGGCCGACCTGTCGGTGATCTTGCTCGACGCGCGCAAGGGCGTACTCGAGCAATCCAAGCGCCACGCGTTCATCAGCGCCCTGCTCGGCATCCCCCACCTGGTTGTGGCGGTGAACAAGATGGATCTCGTCGACTACTCCCGCGAGCGCTTTGAGGAGCTGGTGGCGGAGTTCGGCGTGTTCGCTCAAAAGCTGCACGGGATCGGGACGGGAACGGGCATGGGCCGCGACATGACCTACATCCCGATGTCGGCCCTCGACGGCGACAACGTCGTCGATCGCTCCGAGCGTATGGATTGGTACGACGGGCCGACCTTGCTGGAGCTACTCGAGCAGGTGGAGGTGGCCTACGACCATCCCTACGACAGACCGGCGCGCTTCCCCGTGCAGTGGGTGATCCGCCCTTCGGGGAATGGATCCCCACCCACCCGCGACTATCGCGGCTACGCCGGCCAGCTCGCAAGCGGCGCGCTGCGCGTGGGAGAGGAGGTCGTCGTGCTTCCCGCGGGGCAACGCACGAGCATCGCCGCGATCGACACCTACGACGGCGAGCTCCCGGAGGCGCTCGCGCCGATGTCGGTCACGTTGCGGTTGAGTGAGGAGATCGACATCTCACGAGGCGAGACGATCTGCCGTCCCGAGCAGGCCCCGACCGTGTCGCGCGAGCTGGAAGCCGACGTGTGCTGGATGGCCGACAGGCCGCTGCGCCGCGGTGGACGTTACCTCGTCAAGCACACCACCCGCGAGGTAACGGCAATCGTGGACGAGCTTTGCGACCACGTCAATGTGCAAACCCTGGAGCGCGGAGGCGCCCCTGAGGAGCTGGCGCTGAACGATATCGGCAGGGTGCGCCTGCGTACCAACGCACCACTCGTGTTCGACCCGTATGAGAGCAACCGACGCACCGGCAGCTTCATCTTGATCGACGAAGCATCCAACGACACCGTCGGAGCCGGCCTGATCCATTAGGCTTCGCGCCCGATGTTCTCAAAGGTCCTGGTAGCCAATCGCGGCGAGATCGCCGTCCGTATCGTGCGTGCCCTGGAGGAGATGGGGATTTCCTCCGTGGCTGTTTATTCAGAGCTGGATCGCGACGCCCTGCACGTGGCGTGCGCCGATGAGGCATACAACCTCGGCGACGGTCCGGCAGCCGATAACTACCTGAACGTCGAGAAGATCCTTGACGCCGCGCGACGCTCAGGCGCGCAGGCGATCCATCCGGGGTATGGCTTCCTCGCCGAGAACGCGCCGTTTGCGCAGGCTTGCGAGGACGCCGGGATCGTGTTTATCGGCCCGCCGCCCAGCGCGATCGAGGCGATGGGCTCAAAGACACGCGCACGCGAGCTGATGCAAGCCGCCGGGGTGCCGATCGTGCCGGGCACGACCGAGGCCGTGGCGACCGTGGCCGACGCGCTGAAGATCGCCAAGCAGGAGATCGGTTTCCCGGTCGCGGTCAAGGCGGCCGGCGGTGGCGGCGGCAAGGGCTTCAGGGTGGCGCTGGTCGAGGAGGAGCTCCAGGACGCGTTCGAGGGCGCCAGCCGCGAGGGCGAGAAGTTCTTCTCAGATGGAACCGTCTACTTGGAGCGCTACCTGCCCGATCCGAGGCATGTCGAGGTGCAGGTGCTCGCCGACCGCCACGGCAACGTGATCCACCTGGGCGAGCGCGACTGCTCGATCCAGCGCCGCCACCAGAAGGTGATCGAGGAGTCGCCGGCGCCGGAATGGGTGGTGGACGAGGAACTGCGCGCGCGCATCGGCAAGATCGGCGTGGAGGCGGCACGCGCCGTCAACTATGTGGGCGCGGGCACGATCGAGGGTCTGCTTGCTCCAAAAGAGGACGGCACGGCCGAGTACTTCTTCCTCGAGATGAACACGCGCGTGCAGGTGGAGCACTGCGTTACCGAGATGACGACGGGCGTGGACATCGTCAAGGAAGGCATCCGCGCCGCCGCGGGCGAGCGGCTGGCGCTGCGCCAGGAGGATGTCGCTCTGCGCGGTCACGCGATCGAGTGCCGCATCAACGCCGAGGACGCCTCCAAGAACTTCGCGCCCGCGCCGGGGAAGATCGGCGCCTACTCAGAGCCGAAAGGTCCGGGCGTGCGCGTGGATTCGGGCGTGGGCGCCGGCGGCGAAGTGTCGCCGATGTACGACCCGATGGTGGCCAAGCTGATCGTGTGGGACGCCGACCGCGAGCAGGCCACAAGACGCATGTTGCGGGCGCTGGAGGAATACGAGATCGAGGGGCTGAAGACGCTGATCCCCTTCCACCAGGCGCTGCTGCGCACCGAGCAGTGGGCCCGAGGGGAGACGTGTCGAGACCTGCTGGAGGATCGCGAGTGGCTGAAGACGCTCGCCTTCGAGAAGCCCGCCGCCGAGAGCGACGGCGGGGAGCCGGAGAAGATCGAGCAGACCTACACGGTGGAGGTGTCGGGCCGGCGCTTCGACGTCAAAGTCCTTGGCCCCCCACTCGGCGGCGCCGCCCTCAACGGCTCCGCGCCGGCGGGGCAGGCCGCACCGAAGCGCACCGCGCGCGCCAAATCGGCGAGCGCCGGCGGTCCGGACACGCTGGAGTCGCCGCTGCAGGGCAACATGTGGAAGGTGCTCGTCAAACAGGGCGACACGGTGAGCGAGGGCCAGATCCTGTGCATCATCGAGGCGATGAAGATGGAGAACGAGATCACCGCGCATAAGGCCGGCACGATTGCCGAGCTGCCGATCGTCGAGGGCGAGCCAATCAATGCCGGAGCACCGATCGCCACGATCAAGAGCGATCCACCCAAGGAGAGTTGAGCATGTCAGCAGTGGACTACACAGCCGTGGCCGCGGGACTCACGCAGGCGATTCCCTTCAACGTGCACCTGGGCCTCCAGACGATCGCCGTGGCCGAGGACAGCGGGGCGGTGAGCCTGCCCGACGACGAGCGACTTCGCAACCATGTCGGCTCCCAGCACGCGGGCGGCCTGTTCTCCGCCGGCGAGGCGGCGTCGGGAGCGGCGTTTGTGGGCGCCTTCCTGGACATCATGGGCGAGATAACACCGCTGGCCGAGTCAGCGCAGATCGCCTACAAGAAGCTCGCCAAGGGCGAGATAACCGCCACGGCGCGCTTCGCCGAGGACCGCGACGCGCTGAAGGCAAAGCTGAACGAGGACGGGCGCATCCGCTTCCCGATCGAGGTGGAGATGACCGACGCGGACGGGACCGTGGTCGCCGAGATGACGGTCAACTGGTACGTGCGCCGCAACGACGCCTGACGCGTCGATCCTTCTCACATACCGGCAACGAGCGCTCGGCTCTCCTCCAACACCTCCGACGCCCGTTTGCCGTCGAGCACCGGACCGTGGCCGGGTACGACGTGCTCAGCCAATCCCACCAGTGGGCGCAGTCGCTCCAACGTGGCGAGGTATGCAGCCGGGGAGCCGCCCACCTGGGGGCCCTCCACCGTCGAGAGATAGTCCCCGACCACCAGCACCTTCGCCCAATCCAGCCATATGACCATGCCATCCTCGGTGTGGCCGTCGGCCGGATGCAGCTGCAGCTCGTGTAGGCCGATCTCGCAACGGCCGGGGACCGCAAGCTCTTGGATCGAACCCAGCATCAGAGGTCGGGCACGCTCTATGTGGAACTGCCTGTCGAAGGCGCGCAGCTCTCGCTGCGCCGCACCCGGGTTGGCGCTAAGCCGCCGCTCTGTGGAGGTGGCACAACCGAGCGCTGCTTCGGGGAAGGCGAGCCGCCCGAGCAGATGATCCCAGTCGGCGTGGGTCGCGAGCAGACCGCTGGGAGCGGGAAAGCCGGCCTGATCGAGTAGCGCGGGCAGCGCATCTAGCTCCTCGGGCAGGATCGGCGAGTCGATCGCGAACGTCTCCTCGCCCGAGCGGACGATCACGCAGTTGGTTTGCCAGATGGCGCTTGTGGCGAGCAGTACGTCGGCGTGCAGCGAGACGACGCGCACGCGTCAGGCGATACCGAGCAACTTGGCGGCCTCGCGCAGGTTGGGCACTTCGACGGTGGGCTTGCGCTGCGAGGACTCGAGTACCTGCTTGTTGCGGTTGATCCAGATGACGGGGATGCGCTGCTTGATGCAGGGCGCCACGTCGGAGTGGTGGGAGGCCGCGACGTGCACCCAGCCCTTCTTGGAGCCGAGGCGCCGGGCGCACTCGACGAAATGGGCGGGGTCGGGCTTGTAGGAGCGGACCTGCTGGGCGGTGACCACGAGGTCGAAGTCCATCGGGATGTGCCGCCGGGTTTGGCCGAGCAGCTTGTCGTCGATGTTGGAGATCAGACCGAGCTTGTGCTTCTTGGCAAGCTTGGTGAGCTGCGTAGAGGTCTCCTTGAACGGCTTCCAGCGCTGCACGGAGTCGGGCAGGAAGCCAGAGCGCGAGGGTTCGAGCTTCCACTCGAGCCGTTTGGCGATCTCGATCACAGTGCGACGCAGCACCTCGGCGTACAGCTCGTAGGAGCCGGCCTCGATTTCCTGGGAGATCTCGTGGAAGAGCGGGATCAGCACATTGCGATCGATCTCGAAGCCGTCCCGCTCGGCCTCCTTGGCGAACGCCTCGTAGATGCCCGTCTCCCAATCGATCAGGGTGCCGTAGACGTCGAAGGTGACGAAGGTGATGTTCTTCGGAATCGGCATCGGGCGGGCATTATGCCTCGCATCCGCCTCGGCGCGCGTTGCGCCTGGGCGGGTGGGGGTCAAATCCACTAGAGTCTCGCGCCGCGCATGGACCTACTCGAGTACCAAGGCAAGCAACTGTTCGCCCGGCACGGGTTGGAGGTGTCCGACGGCAGGGCTGTGACCACCGTCGAGGATGCCGTGGCAGCCGCGAACGAGGTCGGATACCCAGTTGTGGTCAAGGCGCAGGTGCTGATCGGCGGGCGCGGCAAGGCCGGCGGCGTGAAGCTCGCCGCGGACGAGGACGAGGCCCGCGAGCACGCCACGAAAATCCTCGGGCTGGACATCAAGGGCCACGTCGTGCGCACGCTGTGGATCGAGCATGCGAGCGACATCGCGACCGAGTACTACGCCTCGGTGCTACTCGACCGCTCGGCCAAGCAGCCGATGGTGATCTTCAGCGTGGAGGGCGGCGTCGAGATCGAGCAGGTGGCCGAGGAGTCGCCGGAGAAGCTGGTGCGCCAGCACGTCGATGCACTGAAGGGGCTGAGCCGCGAGGAGGCCGTCGAGATCGCCACCAGGGGCGGCGCCGACGCGGACGTGATCGAGGGCGTGGCCGACGCGCTGGTGGCACTGTACGAGGTGTGGCTGGACGAGGACGCGTCGCTGGCGGAGATCAACCCGCTGATCGTGACGCCTGAGCGCGAGGTCAAGGCGCTCGACTCGAAGGTCTCGCTCGACGACAACGCGCTGTACCGTCATCCCGAGAACCAGGAGCTGGCCGACAAGGAGAACGAAGACCCGATCGAGCGCCGCGCGAAGGAACAGGGCGTGCAGTACGTGAAGCTCGACGGCGACATCGGGATCCTCGGCAACGGTGCCGGCCTGGTCATGTCAACCCTCGACGTCGTCTCGCAGGCCGGCGGCGCACCGGCGAACTTCCTCGACGCCGGCGGCGGCTCGAACGCGGAGACGATCAAGCAGGCGATCGACTTGATCCTCGCGAAC
>DATNKN010000201.1:0-7270 GCA_035603375.1 Solirubrobacteraceae bacterium | reverse complement strand
TATGCCGCTGCCAACGCCTTCCTGGACGCGCTGGCAGGATATAGGCGCATGCGCGGTTTGAGTGCCGTCTCGATTGGCTGGGGACCATGGGACGACACCGGTGGGATGGCTGCAGGCCTCACCGCTTCCGATCGCTCGCGTATGGCCCGAGCCGGTCTTGGAGTACTCTCTCATGAGCAAGGCCTTGAGCTCTTTGACGCTGCCTGCGCCTCCGGTGGGACTGTTCAGCTTCCGCTAATTCTCGATATGGGGGAGTTGCGAGCGCAGGCCAGGACAGGGCTGGCGGTGCCATCGGTACTGAAGGGCTTGGTGCGCGCTCCAATGCATCACAAGGCGGCGGGTCGGAGTTCGTCGCGTTTGCTCCTATCTGAGGTGAGTGAATCCGAGCGTTCCCGTATCGCGCTTGCACTTACACTCGCACAGGTTGCCGCTGTGCTGGGCTATGCCTCCGCCGAGGCTATTGATCCCAAGCAGGCCTTCAAGGAGCTCGGGTTCGACTCGCTTGCCGCTGTGGAACTGCGCAACCGTTTGAGTGTAGAGATCGGCTTGCAATTGCCGGCGACGCTGGCATTCGATTATCCGACATCCACCGCGGTCGCTCAATTGCTCCTGGACGAGCTCGATCGCCACCAGCAGGGGTCAGCGGCCTCGCTCGAGGAGGAGATGGCAGAGCTTGAACAGAGGCTTTCAAAGATCGCTGCACATGAAGAGCAGCGATCAGAGGTCGCTGCTCGGCTTGGAGCATTCCTATCCAAGCTCAGTGAAGGGCCCGATTCGCCTCCAGAGGACGAGGACGTGAGATCGGCCACCGCTGAGCAGGTTTTCGACTTGATCGACAGAGAGCTCGGGTCCGTTTCAGCGGGTGTCGGCGCCGGAGAGGGCCTGAGCGAGAACTCATGACCGACGAGCAGGAATATCTCGACTACCTGAAGCGGGTGACGATCGACCTGCGCAAGACTCGTCGGCGACTGGAGGACGTCGAGCGGCGCGAGCACGAGCCGATCGCGATCGTGGGTATGAGCTGCCGCTATCCCGGCGGAGTGTCCTGCCCAGAGGGCCTTTGGGAGGTTGTCAGTGAGGGGCGCGATGAGATCTCTCAGTTTCCTTCCGATCGAGGCTGGCACCTCGAGGGTCTCTTTGACCCCGATCCCGACCACCCGGGCACAACCTATACACGCGAGGGCGGTTTCCTGAGCGACGTAGGCCACTTCGACGCGGAGTTCTTCGGAATCAGCCCGCGTGAGGCGCTGGCAATGGACCCGCAGCACCGCTTGCTGTTGGAATGCAGTTGGGAGGCCATCGAATACGGAGAAATCGATCCGGCGTCCATGAGCGGAAGCGACACGGGCGTGTTTGTCGGCGTCATGTACCACGACTACGGCATGCGGTTGGTCGGCTCGGTGCCCCAAGATATGGAGGCCTATCTGGGCTTGGGCAGCGCCGGCAGCGTCGCTTCTGGCCGCGTGGCCTACTCGTTTGGTTTTCAGGGCCCTGCAGTAACAGTGGATACAGCATGCTCCTCCTCGCTTGTGGCTATGCACTTGGCCTGCGGAGCGCTACGGCGCGGGGAGTGTTCGATGGCGCTCGCAGGCGGGGTAACTGTGCTCTCCACTCCCGGTGTATTTGTCGAATTCGCACGCCAGCGCGGACTCGCCGGCGACGGGCGCTGCAAGCCCTATGCCGATGCGGCCGATGGCACGGGGTGGTCGGAGGGAATAGGGATGCTGGCGCTGGAGCGACTTTCAGACGCCCAAAACCTCGGCCACCACGTACTCGCCGTCATACGTGGGAGTGCCGTCAACCAGGACGGAGCCAGTAACGGTCTGACGGCTCCCAACGGGCCATCTCAGCAACGAGTGATACGCCAAGCACTTGCCAATGCGGGTCTGACGCCTGCCGCAATCGATGCAGTCGAGGGTCACGGCACGGGGACGACGCTCGGTGATCCGATCGAGGCACAGGCGCTACTGGTCACATATGGTCGTGAGCGTCCGGAGCGCGAGCCGTTGTGGCTCGGATCGGTCAAGTCGAATATCGGTCACACACAAGCAGCCGCGGGCGTCGCCGGCGTGATCAAGATGGTTATGGCAATGCGGGCCGGGGTGCTTCCTCGGACTCTGCACGTGGACGAGCCCTCTCGTCAGGTGGACTGGTCCAACGGCGCGGTCGCTCTGCTCACCCAAAACCAGCAATGGGACCGCGGGGAGGAGCCGCGTCGTGCGGGCGTCTCGTCGTTTGGCGTCAGCGGCACGAATGCTCATGTGATCCTCGAGCAGGCACCCGCGGATCCCCGAAATAGGAAACCGGTCGGCGAAGGTGAGGGTCCTAACAGTCTTTTCGTGGATCTACCGCTCGTCCCGTGGGTGATCTCCGGCCATGGCCCGGATGCCTTGCGTGCGCAATCAGCGCAGCTTCTGGCACATGTTGTTCGGGAGCCTGACCTGGACATTGGCGATGTAGGGCACGCACTTGCCCGTCGCTCACGGTTCAACCACCGTGCGGTGGTGCTCGGAGCCGATCGAAAGGAGCTGCTCGAGGGGCTGAGCGCGCTGGCACAAGGAGATTCCGCGGCCAACCTGGCCAGTGGTGTTGGCTCGGGGGATCGGCAGGTCGTATTCCTATTTCCCGGCCAGGGATCGCAGTGGGCGGGCATGGCACTCGAGCTGCTAGAGGAATCGCCGGTGTTCGCCGAACATATGAGCGCATGCGCCGACGCTTTGGCGCCGTTCACCGACTGGTCGCTGCTTGAAGTGCTCAGGGGGTCCGAGCAAGCGCCTGGGTTGGATCGGGTTGATGTTGTGCAGCCGGTGCTGTTTGCCGTGATGGTCTCCTTGGCGGAGCTGTGGCGTGCGTGCGGCGTGCGTCCGGCAGCGGTTGTCGGTCACTCCCAAGGTGAGGTCGCGGCGGCTTACATAGCTGGAGGTCTCACGCTGCAGGACGCAGCATGCGTCGTGGCGCTACGCAGTCGTGCGTTGCAAGAGGTTGCCTGGCAGGGCGGGACGGTGTCTGTGTCGCTCCCGGCCGAGGAGGTTGCGCCGCTGCTAGGCCGTTGGGGGGATCTCCTATGCGTCGCGGCTGTAAATGGCCCACGCTCGGTTGCGGTCTCCGGGGATCCTGATGCGCTTGTCGAGCTGCTGGTCAGTTGCGATGCCCAGGGCATCAGGGCTCGTAAGATCGAAATGAACTTCGCAGCGCACTCATCCCAGATGGACCCGCTGCGCGAGGGACTGCTCGAGGGCCTCGCAGATATAGCGCCGCACCCATGCGAGATCCCCTTCCACTCGACTGTTACCGGCGAGCCGATCGATGCCGCTCAGCTCGATGCCCGCTACTGGTATCGCAACCTACGCGAGCCGGTCCAGCTGGAGTCGGTGATACGCAGGCTTCTCAGCGAAGGACACCGATCTTTCGTTGAGGTCTCTCCCCATCCGGTCCTGATTGGTGGAGTACAGGAGACTATCGATGACTTTGACGCCAGCCCAGGCTCGATAGCCGTGACGGGCTCTCTGCGTCGCGGCGAGGGCGACGTAGGGCGTTTCCTGCGGTCCTTGGCAGACGTGTTCGTGCACGGAACAGCCCTCAATTGGGAGCGGGTAATCGGTGGAGGGGATGCACTGCCGATCCTCCTGCCTACCTATGCATTCCAGCGCAGCCGCTATTGGCTCGACGCGCCCTCCGGTGCTGTTGCGGGCGCAAGAGCCTCGGGTGCACGCCCTACCGATCACCCATTGCTTAATGCGGCCCTGACGATCGCCGCCGATCGTAAATGGTTGTTTACGGGCCGACTTTCGCTGCAAACCCACCCTTGGCTTGCTGACCACACGGCAATGGGCAAGGTGCTGCTGCCCGGTAGCGCGTTGCTGGAGCTGGCGCTGCACGCCGGCGCGCAGCTCGACTGTGCCGAAGTGCATGAGCTGACCCTCCAGGCGCCGCTAATGATCTCAAAGGAAGGCGAGACGCTGATCCAGATCTCTGTCGGAGAGCCCGACGAGCTGGGTGCTCGCACCCTGAATATCCATTCCCGCGCAGAGCGTCCCGAAGGCGATGAGCCCGGCTTGGACGAGGAGACCTGGATAGGTAATGCCGAGGGTGTCCTCATGTCAACTGTTTCAGAGAAGCTCGGCACGAGCCGCGCGCGTGCCAGGCCTGAGGTGGAGCTATCAGATCAAATGTGGCCCCCGAAGGATGCGGTCGCGCTGGACATTGAGGATCTATACGCCCATCTGAGCGAGCACGGCCTCGACTATGGGCCTGCATTTCAGGGTCTGCAGGCCGTTTGGCGGCGAGGAGATGAGCTGTTTGCGGAAGTGGCCCTGCCAGAGGTTCAACGCGAGCAGGCAAGTCGGTTCGGATTGCACCCGGCGTTGCTTGATGCTGCGTTGCATGCCGCTGGCGTAACCGAGCTTGGCGAAGAACTTGGCGCCCCCGAGGCGCAAGTTCACGGTCATATGGTGCTGCCCTTCTCCTGGAGTGGCGTGCGAGTGAGTCGAGCAGGCGCAGTGAGTCTGCGGGCTCAGCTCGTGCCGATAGGGCCAAATGCCATGTCTCTTGCCTTCTTCGACGAGTACGGCGAGAAGGTGGCGTCGGTGCGTTCGTTGACGCTGCGACCGGTATCAGCCCAGCAGCTCGATCAGGCGGGGGCGGACGAGCAGCGTCTGTTGCTTGGTGTGAATTGGACGCCGCCTACGAGCGTCGAAGTTCCCAGCGTGGAGTCGATCGTATTGTTGGGTGCCGATTCCCAACTCGCCCTCGCCGCGAAAAATCTGGATCTCGATATCCACAGCGATCTGAGCTCGTTGACCGAAGCGATCGAGCAGGGGCTCGATGCTCCCGATGTTGTGATTGTCGACTGGGTGTCACAGGGGAGAGAGGCTCAACTGCCCGACCCGATCAGCTCCGGACTGTCCGATGCAACACATGCCGCCGTTAAGCACGCGCTCGGGTTGGCCCAAGAGTGGATCGCCAACGAGCCTTATGCCGATTCACGGCTGGTGTTGGTGACGCACGGGGCGATGTGCACTGATGCGGGCGAGGGGTCCCCCGACCCTGTCGGAGCTTCGATATGGGGTCTGATCGGCTCGGCCATTTCAGAGCACCCCGACCGCTTCTGCCTGGTCGATCTCGATGGCGAGCCTGAGTCCAGCGCTTTGTTGAGGACCGCCCTCGCCAGCGGTGAGCCCAAGCTTGCTGTGCGTAAGGGCAAGTTGCTGGTGCCGCGACTCGTGCGCATCGGCGCTGGGCAGGACAGCCGCGACCGCGATTCGCGGCTTGCTCTTGAGGGCACGGTGCTAATCACAGGCGGCACTGGGAAGCTGGGGGGCTTCGTGGCAAAGCACTTGGTAGCCCATTATGGGGTGCCCAGCGTCCTGCTCGTCAGCCGCGCTGGACGTCAGGCGGATGGGGCGGCACAGCTCGAGCGCGAGCTCCTCGAGCTGGGCGCCAGGGTCGCTGTGGAGGCATGCGATGTGACCGATCGCGCTCAGCTTGCGGGGCTGATCGATGGTCTACCTCACGACTTTCCCCTACGAGCGGTGGTGCACGCCGCGGGTCTGCTCGACGATGGCGTGATCGAGTCGCTCACGCCCGATCGCGTCGATCGGGTGCTCGAGCCGAAGGTAGATGCGGCTTGGCACCTACACGAGCTTACGCGCGAGCTGGACCTGTCGGCGTTCGTGATGTTCTCCTCCTTCTCAGGGGTTCTCGGCAGTCCCGGGCAGGGCAACTATGCCGCTGCGAATGTCTTCATGGACGCACTGGCCGCCGCGCGCGGGGCGCAGGGGTTGGCAGCGGTTTCGATCGCTTGGGGCCTTTGGGGCCACGCCGGGGGCTTGACCGGCGAGCTTGGCGAGGCGGATCTCATTCGGCTCGCCAAATCTGGCATGCGCGCGATGTCAGAGCAGGAGGGGTTGCAGCTGTTCGACGCCGCCCTGCGAGGTGAGCAGACGCAACCGGTCGCACTGTGTCTAGATGCCGCTGCGCTTCGTGCTCAAGCAAAAGCGCAAGCGCTTCCTCCTCTGCTGCATGGCCTTGTGCATGTGCCGATGGTGCGTGCAACGGAGGATCGCGGTAGACAGTTTGTTCAGCGCCTGAGAAGCCTTCCGAGTGCTGAGCGAGAGAGCACGGCGCTCGAGACGGTATCCGTGGAGGTGGCCGCTGTTCTCGGTCACAGCTCGTCTCGAGCAATCGATCCGCAACGTCCGTTCAAGGAGCTCGGATTCGACTCGCTTATGGCTGTCGAGCTGCGCAACCGTCTCGGCACGAAGACGGGGCTGCGCCTACCGGCGACGCTTGTCTTCGACTATCCAAACCCGGTGTCGCTGGCGACCCGTTTGTTGGAGGAGATCGATGGAGCGAGTGTCGAGCTTGCTGCCGTACGATCGGCGCGAATCGACTCCGATGAGCCGATCGCAATCGTGGGTATGGCCTGCCGCTATCCGGGCGGCGTGAGCTCACCTGACGAGTTGTGGGAGCTTGTGACATCAGGCGGCGATGCGATCTCCGGATTCCCAGACGATCGCGGCTGGGATTTGCGGGCGCTCTATGATCCCGACCCCGATCGGCTCGGAACCACCTATACGCGAGAGGGTGGGTTCGTCCGCGATGCACTCGAGTTCGATGCGGGCTTCTTTGACATCAGCCCGCGCGAGGCGCTTGCCATGGATCCTCAGCAGCGTCTCCTGCTGGAAAGTAGCTGGGAGGCGCTTGAGCATGCAGGCATCGATCCGCTCTCGCTGCATGGCAGTCAAACGGGCGTGTTCGGTGGCGTCATGTACAGCGATTACGGGGCGCGTCTGCTGGGCATGGCACCTAGTGATCTGGAGGGCTACATAGGTACCGGCAGCGCCGGCAGCGTCGCCTCCGGACGGGTGGCCTACGCGCTCGGCCTGGAGGGGCCAGCTGTCACGATCGACACCGCCTGCTCCTCTTCACTGGTGGCAATGCACTTGGCGTGTGGCTCGTTGCGTGACGGCGAGTGCTCACTGGCGCTCGCCGGCGGGGTAACGGTGCTCTCCAACCCTCACGTATTCGTGGCTTTCTCTCGCCAGAGAGGGCTTGCTCCTGATGGCCGCTGTAAGTCATTTGCAGAGGAGGCGGACGGTACGGGCTGGGCTGAGGGTGCGGGCGTGCTGGTCCTCGAGCGGCTCTCTCAAGCTCAGCATCGCGGCCATCGCGTGCTCGCGTTGATACGCGGCAGCGCCATCAATCAGGATGGTGCGAGCAACGGTCTGACGGCGCCCAACGGCCCGTCGCAGCAGCGGGTGATCCGCCA
>DATNKN010000195.1:0-2041 GCA_035603375.1 Solirubrobacteraceae bacterium | reverse complement strand
ATCCAGGCTTCGTCGCGGGGGATCGGTCGGGGCATCGGAGGGTCGGACGCGCCCCGGGAGGGGGACACGGGGCGCCCCGTAATCTACTGAGGCCATGGCAGACCAGGCCCATATCCGCAATTTCTCGATCATCGCCCACATCGACCACGGCAAGTCGACGCTGGCCGACCGCATCCTCGAGCTGACGCATGCCGTGGATGAGCGGGCGATGCGTGCGCAGGTGCTGGACTCGATGGACCTGGAGCGCGAGCGCGGAATCACGATCAAGGCGCAGGCGGTGAAGGTCGCCTATACGGCCTCCGACGGCGAGACCTATCAACTGCACTTGATCGACACGCCCGGGCACGTGGACTTCACGTATGAGGTGTCGCGCTCGCTCGCGGCGTGCGAGGGGGCGCTGCTGGTCGTGGACGCCTCCCAAGGCGTCGAGGCGCAGACGGTGGCGAACACCTATCTCGCAGTGGAGGCAGGGCTGGAGCTGATTCCCTGCCTGAACAAGATCGACCTGCCAGGCGCCGAGCCCGAGCGGGTCGCGGGCGAAGTGGCGGAGCTGATCGGCGAGCCGCCCGAGGCGATCCTGAAGATCAGCGGCAAGACGGGTGCGGGCGTGGCGGAGGTGCTGGACGAGCTGGTCAGGCGCGTGCCGCCGCCCTCGGGCGACCCGGATGCACCGCCGCGCGCGTTGATCTTCGACTCCGAGTTCGACCAATACCGGGGCGTGATCGCCTACATCCGTGTGGTCGACGGCGTGTTCCGCAAGGGTGAGGCGATCAGGGCGATGGCAGCCGGAACGCACGCGGAGATCGACGACATCGGCTTCTTCTCGCCGACGATGACGCCGGTCAAGCAGCTTGCCGCGGGCGAGGTGGGGTATCTGATCACCGGCATCAAGGACGTCACGCACCTGCGCGTGGGCGACACGCTGACGACGACCGTACATGGTGAGAAGCGCACCTCAGAGCCGCTGCCGGGCTACAGGGAGGTCAAGCCGATGGTGTTCTGCGGCCTCTTCCCGATCGACTCCGATCGCTACCCGGACCTGCGCGACGCGCTGGAGAAGCTGACGCTCAACGATGCCGCCCTCTCCTGGGAGCCGGAGACCTCCGACGCGCTCGGCTTCGGCTTCCGCTGCGGCTTCCTTGGGCTCCTGCACATGGACATCGTGCGCGAGCGCCTCGAGCGAGAGTACGACCTGGAGCTGCTCGCGACGATGCCGTCCGTCGAGTTCGACGTCACCCTGACAAGCGGCGAGGAGCTGGAGGTGCACAACCCCTCCGACATGCCCGACCCCGGCACGATCGCCGAGATCCGCGAGCCGTTCATCAAGGCCCAGGTGATCGCTCCGCGCGAGTTCGTCGGCGCGGTGATGGAGCTGTGCCAGGAACGCCGCGGCGAGCCGGCGGGCATGCACTATCTCTCACCCGAGCGGGTGCAGATGAGCTACGACCTGCCGCTCGCGGAAATCGTGCTCGACTTCTTCGATCAGCTCAAGTCGCGCACGCGCGGCTACGCATCGCTCGACTACGAGCTGAGCGACATGAAGCCGGCCAACCTCGTCAAGCTCGACGTGCTGCTCGCCGGCGACACGGTCGACGCGCTGTCGATGGTCGTGCACAGAGACAAGGCGTACGACATGGGCCGCACGCTCACCGAAAAGCTGCGCAAGCGGATCCCGCGCCAGCAGTACGACGTGCCGATTCAGGCCGCGATCGGCTCGCACATCATCGCTCGCGAGACGGTCAAGGCGTTCCGCAAGGACGTGATCGCGAAGTGCTACGGCGGTGACATCTCGCGCAAGAAGAAGCTCCTGAGCAAGCAGAAGGAGGGCAAGAAGCGCATGAAGCAAGTCGGTCGTGTGGAGGTGCCGCAGGAGGCGTTCCTGGCGGTGCTGGAGATTGGCGATGAGTAACCGGCCCGTGTCGCCCATAGGATCCCTCCGATTCTCGGTCGGCGATTATTTTTTTGGATTGGGGGGCGTTCCCTCGGGGTGCCGCGCGTAGTGCACATCCTGTTTGTGTGTCTCGGCAATATCTGCCGCTCA
>DATNKN010000183.1:0-2234 GCA_035603375.1 Solirubrobacteraceae bacterium | reverse complement strand
AAGTTCAACCCCGCTGGCGACGTGGTGACGATCTCGGTGTATCCAAGCTCCTCCCCGCAGGCATATGCCACCACCCAGCTCGTCTCGCAACTGCGCGAACACACGATCCCACCGATCGTCTCGAGCACCGGCATGCATGTCTACGTCGGTGGCGTAACGGCTGGAGCAGTCGATTTCGCCGCCGTCCTCGGCAAGAAGCTGCCGCTGTTCATCGGGGTGGTGGTGCTGCTCTCGGCACTGCTTTTGATGATCGTGTTCCGCTCGCTGGTGATCCCGATACAGGCTGCACTCATGAATCTGCTCAGCATCGGCGCGTCGCTCGGGGTGATCGTGGTTGTGTTCCAATGGGCGTGGTTCGACGGGCTCGTAGGCGTCAAAGCCGGGCCGATCGAGTCGTTCGTGCCCGTGATGCTGTTTGCGATCGTGTTCGGCCTATCGATGGACTACGAGGTGTTCCTCGTGTCGCGCATCCACGAGCAGTGGACGCGAACCGGCGATAGTCGCCGTGCCGTCAGCGAGGGACTGGCGCTCACCGGGCGCGTCGTGACGGCCGCCGCGGCGATCATGATCTGCGTGTTCCTGTCGTTCATGCTCGGCGAAAGCAGGGTCATCAAGGAGTTCGGCCTGGCGCTCGCGTCGGCCGTGTTCCTTGACGCGATCGTCGTGCGCTGCCTGCTGCTGCCCGCGGTCCTCAACATTCTCGGCGACGCGACCTGGAAGATCCCCGCGTGGCTGGACAGGACCCTGCCGCGACTGAACATCGAGGGCGGCGCCGCACGACTCAGCCCAGCCGACGAAGCGGAGTTCGCAGCGCTTTCCGGTGACGAGCGGCCCGTGCCCGCCGGTACGCGCGGGGGGACAGAGGACTGAGGGCAGCGCGCTGGGGGCTGGCGACGGCTCTGCTGTGTCTAGCGCTGGCGGCGATGCCAGCAGCCGCCGCATCCGCCTCTGGCGGCGGTGAACGCCCAGCCCTCGGTAAACGCTCAGCCCTGGTTGTGTTCCTACCCGGTGGCCCACAACAGGCCGGTCCCTCCGAAAGCGACACCATCGAGAGCGAGCTGGCGTCGATACCAACCCTCTCCACGGGCATACTGAGCGCCACGCAGGGCGCGTACAAGGTCGATCAGCTGCTGCTCGACATTACGCAGGGTGCGCGAGTGTCCTACTCCGCCTACAGCCCTGCCTATCCGCCGTCGCTGTCGTCGCTGACGCTTGGGCCCGGGCCGAGCGCGCACGTCTCGGCGTGGAGCGCCGCCGTCGAGCGCGCCGCGAACGCTCCACAGCTGCTCGATCCCGGACTGCTCGCCGCCTCAATCCCAGGCGGAGCGGCATACGCGGCGCCGTACGGAGTCGGCGCGGCGCGACTGTCGGGCCTGAGCACCGCGAACCTCGCCGGCACAGCGACCAGCTCCGCAGCCCTTGCCGCCAACCGTCGCGGAGAGATCGCCGCCGTCTCCTTCGGTTCGCCCGCCACGTTGCTTGCGCGAATCGCCACCCTGCGGGCGGGCCATCGACTGGTCGTCGCCGACCTGCCACCCGGGCGCGCGGGCTACACCGATCTGCGCGCGCTGGCCACCATCCGTCCATCCGGCGAGCTGCTGAGCGTAATTCAGAGCCCTCCGGACACGCCGGGCCACGAACTGCTGTGGAGCGCGTTCGCCGGACTCTCTCCAGAGCACGGCACAGGTGTGTCCGGCCGCCGCACACTCACCTCCACAACCACCAACCAGCGCGGCCTGATCGCCGCGATCGACATTGGTCCAACCATCCTCACCCACCTCGGCTTGCCGATTCCGGCCGATATGCGCGGCAAGCCCGTGCGCCTCGACGGGACCTTCGACGGCGCGACCCTGCGCGCGCTGAAGGCGCGTCTCGTCGTGATCGACTCGCGCAGGCTGCCCGCGCTCGAGTGGTTGGTGCTGGCGTGGATAGTGCTGCTCGCCGCCGCCCAACTGCCGTTTGGGCGCAGCGGTGGCGACGCCCAGCCCTCATCCGGGGATCGGCTTCACGGTAGCGAGCAACCTTCAGTGCACCGCGACGGCAGCGCCCGATCGTCCTCAGGGCGCGAGGCCCAACGGCGACACACCGCCTGGGCGCTGCGCACGGGCGCGCTCGCGGTGCTGTGGACTCCCGTGGCGGTGCTCGTGCCCGCGGCCTTGGAGCCAGACCGCACAACGGAGTTCGCGCTGATCGTCGCGATCTGCTTCGCGCTCGGTACGCTCACCGACCGGCTC
>DATNKN010000170.1:0-11196 GCA_035603375.1 Solirubrobacteraceae bacterium | reverse complement strand
ACGCCGATTCGCAAGCGTACCAGCCATCTGACGATCACACTGACGCCCAAGCCGTAGGCGCGGGCCAGGACACCAAGACAGGACTTAGAGAAAACATGGGTCAAAAGGTTCATCCAGAGGCAATGCGCGTGGGCTATATCCACGACTGGAAGTCCAACTGGTTCAACGAGCGTCATTTTGCCGAGTACCTGCACGAGGACATCAAGATCCGCGAGCACATCGTCGAGAAGCTCGCGCACGCCGGGCTCTCGGACATAACGATTCGCAAGGACTCAAACGACCTCGAGGTCAACATCCACACTGCCCGTCCTGGCATCGTGATTGGCAAGTCGGGCGCCGAAGTGGACGCGCTGAGGCGCGATCTGCACAAGATGACCTCCAAGCAGATCAAGGTCAACATTCTTGAGATCAAGCGCCCGGAGCTGGATGCCAAGCTCGTGGCTCAGTCGATCGCCGAGCAGCTGCAAAATCGTGTGGCGTTCCGCCGCGCGATGAAGCGCGCGCTCACAAGCGCGATGCGCTCCGGAGCCAAGGGCGTCAAGGTGCAGGTGTCGGGCCGCCTCGGCGGTGCGGAGATGGCGCGCACCGAGAGTTACTCCGACGGACGCGTGCCGCTGCACACGATGCGCGCGGACATCGACTACGGCTTCTACGAGGCCCGCACCACGTTCGGGCGGATCGGCGTGAAGTGCTGGGTCAACAAGGGCGAGATCATGCCCGAGGGCTACACCGGCGCCGACCTGACAGACATGAGCGCCCCCGCGCCTCCCAGCGGTGACCGCGATGGTCGCGACGGTCGCGATGGTCGCGGCAGAGGTCGTGGTGGTCCCGGTGGCGGTCGTGGTGGTCCGGGCGGTGGTGGTCGCGGCGGTCCGGGTGGCGGTCGTGGTCCAGGCGGTGGCGGTCGTGGCGGTCCAGGTGGCGGTCGTGGTCCAGGTGGCGGGGGCCGTGGCGGCCCCGGTGGTGGGGCGGGTGGGTCCGGATCCGGAGGTCGTGGTCCGTCCTCGGGTGGACGCGGTGGCTCCGATCGAGGTGGGATGCGCTGATGCTGTCCCCCAAGCGTGTAAAGCATCGCAAGCAGCACCGTGGCCGTCGCCGCGGGCTCTCGCGCGGTCAGGTCAAGGTCCAGTTCGGCGAGTATGGCCTGAAGTCGCTGGAGCAGGGCTGGCTCACCAACCGCCAGATCGAGGCTGCTCGTATCGCCATGACCCGCAAGATCAAGCGTGGCGGGAAGGTGTGGATCAACGTGTTCCCCGACAAGCCGGTCACCAAGAAGCCGGCCGAGACTCGCATGGGCTCGGGCAAGGGCAACCCCGAAGGTTGGGTTGCCGTCGTCAAGCCCGGTCGCGTCATGTTCGAGCTGGCCGGCGTGCCCGAGCCACTGGCGCGCGAAGCCATTCGGCTCGCGGCGCACAAGCTTCCCGTCAAATCCAAGTTCGTTTTGCGCGAGGACTGAACCGATGAAGGCCAAGGAGATCAGGGACATGCCCGCCGAGGAACTCGCCGAGGAACTGACGACACTGCGCAAGGACTTGTTTGGCAAGCGTTTCGCAAACGCGACCGGCGAGCTGGAGGACACCGCGAGCGTCGCCCGCGCACGACGCGACCTGGCGCGTGCGCTCACCGTCTCACGCGAGCGCGAGCTGGCCGCCGAACGTGGCAACGAGAACCGATAAGCCGAGCACGAACGAAGACTGAAACGGATAGACATGGCTGACGAGACAGACACCGATACGCCGCCCGACGCTGAGGTCGAGGCCCAGGCAAGCGTGCAAGCCGAGGCCGCGCAGGCGGCCCCTGCGACGCCAGTCGCCGCGCCCGCGGAGCCGGCCGAGCAGGTATCGCCCAAGGAGCGCCGCCGTCGCTCGCGCTCCACCCACACGGGTGAGACGCGTGCGCCGCGCACTGCCGAGGAGCGCCACGCCGAGCGTGTCGCCGAACGCCGCGCGAAGGCCGTGCGCCGCCGTGCGCGACGCCTGCAGGAACGCGCCAAGGCCGCCGAGCGTCGTGCCGCCGCGCCCGCGCGTGAGCCACTTGCGCCCGTGCACGCTCCTGTGGAGGGCGCGCGCAAGGTCCGCCAGGGGATCGTCGTCTCCGACAAGGCCGACAAGACCATCGTCGTGCGTATCGACGTGGCCCGTCGTCACCGTCGCTACGAGAAGATCGTGCGCAGCTCGAGCACGCTGCACGCGCACGACGAGAACAATGAGGCGCACGAGGGCGACGTGGTGCGCGTCATCGAGAGCCGTCCCCTGTCGCGCACCAAGCGCTGGAAGCTTGTCGATGTGCTGGAGAGGGCGCGATGATCCAGAACGAGACCAGGCTTCGCGTGGCCGACAACACGGGCGCGCGCGAGATCCTCTGCATTCGCGTCAAGGGCGGATCGCGCAGGCGCTACGCGTTCGTGGGGGACGTTATTACTGCCACCGTCAAGCAGGCCAATCCGCACGGCGCCGTCAAAAAGGGCGACGTGGTGACCGCCGTCGTGGTGCGCACCAAGAAGCCGTTCGGCCGCGACGATGGCACCTACATCTCCTTCGATGACAACGCCGCTGTGATCATCGACGACCAGAACAACCCGCGAGGCACGCGCGTGTTCGGCCCGGTCGCGCGCGAACTTCGCGACCGCAACTTCATGAAGATCGTCTCGCTCGCCCCGGAGGTGCTGTAGCGATGGCTCGCGCCAAGACACCCGCGAAGCGCCCCGTGCTCCGGGTGCACTCAGGCGATCATGTTCAGGTGATGGCGGGCAAGGACCGCGGCAAGCAGGGTCGCATATTGCGCGTCGAGCTCACCAACGAACGCGTGTACGTCGAGGGCCTGAACATGGTCAAGCGTCACATGCGCCCCCAGCAGGTCGCTGACACCCAGCGCGGGCAGACCGTCGGTGGCGTGATCGAGCGCGAGGGCCCGATTCACGTCTCCAACGTGATGCTGCTCGATCCCAAGGACAGCAAGCCCACGCGGATCGGTGTCGAGCGCGAGAACGGCAAGCGCTACCGGGTTGCCAAGCGCTCTGGAACAAGGCTCGACTGACGGGTATAGCGATGACCACTGCCCAAACATCACGCTTGAAAGTACGCTATCTCGAGGAGATCCGCCCGCAGCTGATCGAGCGCTTCGGTTACTCCTCGGTCATGCAGGCGCCGAAGCTCGAGAAGATCACCCTCAACATGGGGGTCGGCGATGCCAAGCAGGACTCCAAAGTGCTCAAGGCCGCCACCGAGCAGCTGGCCACGATCGCCGGCCAACAGCCGAACGTGCGGCGCGCGCGCAAGTCGATCGCGGCATTCAAGCTGCGTGAGGGGATGCCGGTCGGAGTCGCCGTCACGCTGAGGGCGGAGCGCGGCTACGAGTTCCTCGACCGCCTCACCTCGATCGCGATTCCCCGGATTCGCGACTTCCGTGGCCTGAACCCAAGATCGTTCGATGGCCATGGCAACTACACGATGGGCGTGCGCGAGCAGATCATCTTCCCCGAGATCGACTACGACTCGATCGACCAGATCAGGGGGATCGACATCACGATCACCACGTCCGCGAAGGGCGACGTCGAAGCTTTCGCCCTCCTGCAGGCCCTCGGGTTGCCGTTCGCCACCCAGGGTCGCCCCACTGGCTTTGACGAGCCATCCGAGGCCGCCGAGGGGAATACGACAGACGACGCCTCCACGACCGACACCTCCGAGAACGGGAGCACCGACTGATGGCCAAGACCTCGCTACGCGTCAAGCAGGCGCGCCCGCCAAAGTTCAAGACACGTGCATATACTCGCTGCAACCGCTGCGGTCGCCCGCACTCGGTGTACCGCAAGTTCGGCCTTTGCCGTATCTGCTTGCGCGAGCTGGCACACAACGGGCAGATACCGGGGATGACCAAGTCCTCCTGGTAGGCGCACCGTCCTTTCGAGAATCACTTCAGAACCACTTCAGATCAGAGCACTCCATGTCCATGACAGATCCGATAGCCGACTTCCTCACGCGCATCCGCAACGCGATTCACGCCGCGCACGAGACGGTCGACATTCCCGCCTCCACGCTGAAGGCGGAGATCGCCCGCATCCTCGTCGAGCAGGGCTACATCGACTCCTGGGCGGTGCTCCCGGCACGCGATGGCGCCACTGGTCAACTGATCGAGATTCGCCTCAAGTACACCGACGACCGCCGCTCGGCGATCTCTGGCCTGCGCCGCGTCTCGCGCCCCGGTCGGCGCACCTATGTCGAGGCCACGCGCATCCCCAAGGTGCTCGGCGGGATGGGTACATCGATCGTGTCCACCTCGCGCGGCGTGATGACCGGTCACGACGCGCGCGCTGCCGGTGTCGGCGGCGAGGTCCTGGCGCAGGTCTGGTAGGCATGTCGAGAATCGGCAGACAGCCAATCCCCGTGCCCGCTGGCGTGACCGTGGCGATCGAGCCGGAGTCGGTCAGCGTGAAGGGGCCCAGGGGCGAGCTATCAGAGCGCATTCCGCGTGACATCGAAGTCGCGCAGGACGGCGAGCGACTCGTTGTCTCGCGTCCCACCGACCGTGGCGAGCACCGTGCGCTGCACGGCCTCACGCGCTCGCTGGTGGCCAACATGGTTGAGGGTGTGACCGCCGGCTATGAGAAGCGGCTGGAGATCCAGGGCGTGGGGTATCGCGCGCAACTGAAGGGCAAGAACCTCGAGCTTGCCGTCGGGTACTCCCATCCGGTGCCGATCGAGGCGCCCCCGGGCATTGAATTCGAAGTACCCCAGCCGACGAGAGTTGTCGTGAAGGGCATCTCCAAGCAGCAGGTGGGCGAGACGGCTGCGATCATCCGTAAGCAGCGCCCGCCGGAGCCCTACAAGGGCAAGGGTATTCGCTACGAGGGCGAGTATGTCCAGCGCAAGGTAGGAAAGCGCGCATGACCGTCCTTACCAAGGAGACCCGTCGTCTCAAACGCCGCCGCCGTGTGCGCGCGAAGGTGTCGGGTACTGCTGCGCGTCCGCGCGTGTCCGTGTTTCGCTCCAATCGCGGACTCTCGGCTCAGTTGGTCGACGACGCGAGCGCTCGTACGCTCGCGGCCGTGCACTGGTACGAGCCGGAGTTGCGTAAGCTCGCGAGCCTGGAGCGGACCAAGCATTCCGGAGAGCTGCTTGCCGAGCGCGCGAAAGCCGCGGGTGTCTCGGAGGTTGTGTTCGATCGTGGCGGCTATCGCTACCACGGCCATGTGCGCGCGTTCGCCGAGGCGATCCGCGAGGCAGGCATAACCGTCTAGGCTCTGCTCCCAGCTACCCTCTCTCACTCTTATGAACTCAGACCGATCAGTCAATGCAGGCAGCCTCGACCTCCAGGAGCGCGTGGTGGAGATCAACCGCGTCGCCAAGGTGGTCAAGGGTGGCCGGCGCTTCTCCTTCACCGCGCTCGTCGTAGTCGGCGACGAACGCGAAGTGGTGGGCGTTGGTTACGGCAAGGCCAACGAGGTGCCGCTCGCGATCCAGAAGGGTGTGGAGCGCGCGAAGAAGGATCTTTTCCGGGTGCCCAAGCACGGCAGCACCATCACCCACCAGACGACCGGCATCTTCGGCTCCGGGCGCGTGTTGCTCAAGCCCGCCTCCCCGGGCACCGGCGTGATCGCGGGCGGGGGGGTGCGCGCGGTGCTCGAGCTTGCCGGTATTCACGACATCCTCTCCAAGAGCCTCGGCACGCAGAACCCGATAAACCTCGTCAAGGCCACCGTGGCCGGCTTGCGTGGTCTGCGCACGCCTTCGGAGGTCGCCGAGCTGCGCGGGTTGTCGATCGCCAAGGTGCTCGGGCTCACCGAGCAGCCGACCAACGGCGCCGCCGACACAGTCGAGGGCGCCGAGGGCCAGCAGCCGGGCGAGGCAGCCGACAGCACGGAGGCGACGACACCCCCCGCGGACAGCGCCCCGGCCGTCGAGAGTGACGCCCCCGCCCCCGTTGAGGAGACCACGTCCGCCACCACCGATACGCCCGCCGGGGAGCCTGCCGGCGAGGAGACGGAGGCGCCGGCCTGATGGCGAGCCTGCACGTCACCCAGCGGCGCTCCAGCGTCGGCTCCAACAAGCGCCAGCTCGACACGTTGCGCTCGCTCGGCCTACGACGCATCGGCCACACGGTCGAGGTCAAGGATTGTGAGCAGGCACGTGGCATGGTCCACGCTGTCCGCCATCTCGTCGAGGTTCGTCCTGATGGGCGCACCGATGTGGGCGCACCCTCTGGGGCGCAAGCGGGCAAGCAGCAGGAGCAGAAGTCGTGAGTCCGGTCGCCAAGAACGCCGCCTCCAAGCCGGCCGAGGAGGCCAAGGATCAGCAGGAGCAGCGTGTCGGGCTGCACTCGCTGAAACCGGCCCCCGGCAGTCGTCGTCCGCGTAAGCGCATCGGTCGCGGCGAAGGTTCGGGCACGGGCAAGACCTCAGGTAGGGGCCAGAAGGGCGCGGGCTCGCGCTCGGGCTCCAAGAGCAGAGCACGCTTCGAGGGTGGGCAGATGCCGATCCATATGCGGATGCGCAAGCTGCGCGGGCCGCATATGAAGAAGTCGATGCCGTTTGAGATGTTCCGCACCCACACCCAGCCCGTGAATGTCTCTGACCTCGAGGCCCGCTTTGAGGTTGGCACGGAGGTTACGCTCGAGCTGATGCAGTCCAAGGGTTTGGCCACGCGCAAGGGTGTGCCGGTGAAGGTGCTTGCCAAGGGCGAGTTGAACAAGGCGCTCACGGTTCACGCCCACGGCTTCAGCGCCGCCGCGCGCGAGCGCATCGAGGGCGCGGGCGGCACCTGCACCCTCATCGAGAGCTAGAATCGCACGACCGGTGCGCGTGGGACAGTCCCGCTTGACCGGCTAAACCAATGCTCTCGACGATTCTCAGCGCCTTCCAGGTTGCGGACATCCGCAAGAAGATCATGTTCACAGCGGGGATGCTGCTGATCTACCGGCTGGGTTCGCACATCCCCGTGCCGGGGGTCAACCTGACGGCCGTCAACAATCTCCAGAAGCAGTTCGGCGGCTCGGGCATCCTCAGCTACCTGAACCTGTTCTCGGGAGGCAGCCTTTCCCGGATCGCGATCTTCGCGCTGGGGATCATGCCCTACATCACCTCCTCGATCATCCTGCAGCTGATGCAGGTCGTGGTGCCTTCGCTTGAGAAGCTCTCCAAGGAAGGCGAAGTGGGCCAGCAGCGGATCACGCAATACACGCGCTACCTGACCGTCGGCCTCGCTTTCGCCCAGTCGGTCGGCTACGTGTTCCTGTTCCACTCGCTGCAGGCCAGCGCCGGCGAATCGGTCATCACGCACTTCGATCTCCCCCACATCTTCCTGATCGTGATCTGCCTGACCGCCGGCTGTGTGCTGCTGATGTGGATCGGCGAGCTGATCACCCAGCGTGGCATCGGCAACGGCATCTCGCTGCTGATCTTCACCTCGATCCTCTCGCGTCTGCCCACCGGCCTTGAAGCATGGTGGACGACCCAGGACCAGGTGTTCAAGGTGATGATGCCCTTCCTCGTTCTGCTGGTGGTCGCAGGGATCGTGTTCGTGCAGGAAGGCCAACGACGCATACCGGTGCAGTACGCCAAGCGCGTGATCGGCCGGCGCATGAGCGAGGGCGGGCAGACCTACCTGCCGCTGCGTGTGAACATGGCCGGCGTGATCCCGGTGATCTTCGCCGCGAGCATTATGGCGTTCCCGCCGACCGTGGGTGAGTTGATCCACACGCCCTGGGCCAAAAGCGTGTCGGACTTCTTCACGCCCAACGGCTGGCACTACGTGCTGGGCGAGTCGATCTTCATCATCGTGTTCGCCTACTTCTACACCGCAGTCACCTTCAATCCCGTCGATCAGGCCGACAACCTGAAGAAGTACGGTGGGTTCATCCCAGGCGTGCGTCCAGGACGCCCCACCGCTGAATTCCTCGACCGCATACTCGCGAGGCTCACGTTCCCTGGCGCTCTATTCCTGGCGGCCGTGGCGGCCCTGCCCGCGATCCTCTTCGCCCAGACCCACCAGAACTTCGACTTCGGCGGCACCTCGATCCTGATCGTGATCGGAGTGGCCCTCGAAACTATGAAGCAGCTTGAGGCGCAGCTGATGATGCGCAGCTACGAGGGCTTCTTGAAGTAAAAGCCGGCTGCAGCGGGTAGGCTCTCGCGTCAGTGGTCGAGACGAATCTCATATTGCTGGGCCCGCCCGGCGCCGGCAAGGGCACCCAGGCGGAGCGCCTGCGAGCCGATTTCGCCCTGGCGCACATCTCCACGGGCGATATGCTGCGCGCGCAGGTCGCGCAGGGGAGCGAGCTCGGCAGGGAGGCCCAGAAGTACATGAACGCTGGGGAGCTGGTGCCCGACGAGGTGATCCTCGGGATGATCGGGCACCGCATCGACGAGCAGGACGCGCGCGAAGGGTTCCTGCTCGACGGCTTTCCGCGCAACACGAGCCAGGCCGATGCGCTCGCGGCAACGCTGGCCAGCTCGGAGCGACGGCTTATGGCGGTGCTCTTGATCGACGTGCCCGACGACGAGGTCGTGCGTCGGCTCGCTGGGCGGCGGGTGTGCTTGAAGAGCGGTCATGTCTACCACGTCGAGTTCGACCCGCCCAAGCGCGAGGGGGTGTGCGATCAGGACGGATCGCGACTGATCCAGCGCGAGGACGATCGGGAGGAGACGATTCGTCGGCGCCTTGAGGTGTATGCACGTCAGACCGCGCCGCTGATCGACTACTACGAGATGGCGGGTCTGTTGCGTCGCTTCGACGGGCAGCGTCATCCCGACGAGGTGCACGACCATATCCGCGCGACGGTGGCGACGTTGCGCATGGAGGACGAGCTGTAGGAAGCGACTCCCGCGGGTTTGCTCGGCGGCGCCTGCCGGTCTGGTGCGGTGCTCGGGACGGATAAGCTCCCTTCTGTGATCGTCAAGAAGTCGCCGGAGGAGATCGAGAAGATGGCCGCGGCCGGTCTCGTCCAGGCCGCCGCTCTGGACCTTGTCGCCGGCAAGATTCGCCCAGGCGTCAGCACCGAGGAGCTGGACACGGCGGTTGAGCGATTCATTCGCTCTCAGGGGGCCACGCCGACGTTCAAGGGGTACCGCGGCTTTCCCGGTTCGATCTGCGCATCGCCCAACTCGATGGTCGTGCACGGCATTCCGGGGAGATATCGTCTGCAGCGGGGCGACATCCTGTCGGTGGACATCGGCGTGACCCTCGACGGGTGGGTTGCCGACGCCGCGCGCACCTTCACGGTCGGCGAGGCGAGTCCGCTCGCTGAGAATCTGCTGGGCGCGACCGAGCAGGCGCTGCATGCCGGGGTCGAGCAGTGCCGTGCTGGCAACCGTATCGGCGACGTGTCGCACGCGATCCAACGTGTCGCCGAGGGCGCTGGACTGTCGGTCGTGCGCTCGCTCGTCGGCCACGGAGTTGGCAAAAGCATGCACGAGGACCCTCAGGTGCCCAACTATGGCAAGCGGGGCAAGGGTCCCCTGCTAGAGGAGGGCATGGTGCTCGCGATCGAGCCAATGACGACGGCCGGGCGTGCCGCCGTGCGCGTGGCTGGCGACGGATGGGCGATCTTCTCCCAGGACGATTCGCTTGCGGCGCACTTCGAGTTCACCGTGGCGATCACGCGCGAAGGTCCGCGCATCCTCACGCCCTGGCATCTTCCCGCGCAGGAGCGGGGGTCTACCTCGGTGGGCAGGCAGGCCGCGGCATCCGCGGGGTGAGCCGCGCAGGAGCGTGGCCTGCCGTCGCGCGCGGGGAAGCAGCGACCTCGACGGGATAGTTGCTACCATCCGCTGTCCTGCTCGAAGCGCGCGAAGCTTGGCGCGCTGGGGCACAAACCACGACGCGGTAGCGGCGGCCGAACCGGCAGCCAGAGCCAGGTCGCCGGAATCAGCCGAAAGGGATCATGAAGGTAAGACCGTCGGTCAAGCCGATGTGCGAGAAGTGCAGGATTATCCGCCGCCACAAAGCGGTACTCGTCATCTGCCAGAACAAGCGTCACAAGCAGCGACAGGGCTAGCTCGCAGATGGCACGTATCGCCGGGGTCAACCTCCCCTTGAACAAGCGCTCGGAGATCGGGCTGACGTACATCTACGGCATCGGCCGCTCGACTTCGAACAAGATCTTGAGTGAGGTGCGCGTGAGTCCCGACACCTACATCCGCGACCTCACCGAGGACGAGATCGCACGCTTGCGCGACGCCATCGACCAGTCGCTGACCGTCGAGGGCGATCTGCGTCGGGAGCGCTCCCAGGACATCAAGCGCCTGCAGGAGATCGCCTGCTATCGCGGCCTGCGCCATCGTCGCGGGCTGCCGGTGCGCGGGCAAAAGACTAAGACCAACGCACGTACCCGCAAGGGCCCCAAGCGGATGCAGGTCGCCGGCAAGAAGAAGTTGAAGAAGTGATGGCGGCCCCCAAGCGTCCAGCGCGCGGCCGTCGCCGCCAGAAGAAGAATGTGCCGATCGGCCAGGCACACATCAAGACGTCGTTCAACAACACGATCGTGTCGCTCACTGACACGCAGGGCAACGTGCTCGCGTGGGAGTCGGCCGGCGGTGCGGGATTCAAGGGCTCGCGCAAGTCGACGCCCTTCGCCGCCCAGGTCACCGCCGATGCCGCCGCGCGCAAGGGCATGGAGCAGGGACTTCAGAAGGTCGAGGTCTACGTCAAGGGCCCCGGCTCAGGTCGCGAGACGGCGATCCGCTCGCTGCAGGCCGCGGGTCTTGAGGTAACCGGCGTGAAGGACGTAACCCCGCAGGCTCACAACGGATGCCGTCCGCGCAAGCGCCGGCGCGTCTAAACAACTTGATCGCAGAGAGCTAGGTCCATGGCAAGAGACACAGGCCCACAGTGCAAGCAGTGCCGTCGCGAGGGACAGAAGCTGTTCCTCAAGGGCGAGCGCTGCCTCACCGACAAGTGCGGCGTCGAGCGGCGCTCCTACCCGCCCGGCGAGCACGGACGCGGTCGCATGAAACAGAGCGAGTACCGCGTCCAGCTGCGCGAGAAGCAGAAGGCCAAGCGCTACTACGGCGTGCTCGAGAAGCAGTTCCGCATCTACTACCAGAAGGCCAGCCGTCAACCGGGGATCACGGGCGAGAATCTGCTCCGGATGCTCGAGTGCCGGTTCGACAACGTGCTCGTGCGCCTCGGCTTCGCGGCCTCGAGGCGCCAGGCGCGCCAGCTGATCCTGCACGGTCACTGGACCGTCAACGGACGGCGGGGG
>DATNKN010000148.1:0-4991 GCA_035603375.1 Solirubrobacteraceae bacterium | reverse complement strand
GCATCAGCGCTCGACCCTTCGGGGTCAGACGAGCATTCTTATGCACGGTTGTTCTCTCCCTCGGTGAGGAAACTGACGTCTAGCAACATCAGCTTCCCCTCCCCGGCGGGAGGGAACAACCTCTTGGAAACTCACACCTAGGCCGACGGGCTGACACGCGGGAATCCTTCGCCCGCTGGCCGTGGCGCTCCTCGAAGGCGGCACCAGAAGGAGGTGCCATGTGGACGACAAGCCCTCCACTGTCCGTGTAGGAGCCACTGCCCTCGTCGATCGTGCTGCGGCAGAGAAACTGCGGGCGGCCATCGAAGCCGCTGGCTTCAAGCCAGGTGGCGACGAGGGTCAAGTTGAATGGGTGTTCGGCCGACTCGCAGGAGCGCTCTCCGTCTATCTCTTCCTGAGCGGACGCGGTCCCGACACGCCCGAGGGAGAGCGACGGTTGCTCGAGAAGCAGATTCGCGAGGCGCGAAAGCAGAACCCCCAATTTCAATACACGGACCTAGAGCCTGAGCCCGCCGCCCCCAATGAAGGAGAGAGCCTCACGAGATTCATCAAGGCGCTCGGGAGGGCCAGGGAGCACTGGGGTGCGCTGGAACCGGAGACACAAGAGGCGCTCGGACTGTCTCGGTTTTATTGGAAGGACCATGCGGACGGTTCGAGGGAATTAGTTTCCGCCGATCCCTTGCAGGTGATCGTCGAGAGGGCTGAGCGCGTCAAACAAGAACGCACCGGCGGCCGGCCTAGGAACGAGGCCCTCGATACGCTGCTCAAGAGCATTGTGTGGGAATGGTGGTGCGTGTTCGTCGAGGATCCGCGAGACAGCCCTCGCGCCGGTGTTACGTACAGTGGCAACGCTGCGGATAACCGTGTCGGCGGGCCGCTGTTCAAATTCACATGCGCCGTGCTGAAGAGTCATGACATTCCCTACACGCCCTCTGCGCTCGGCAGGCGTCTCCACGTGTTCGTTACGCAAACGTGGCAAATGTCAAGGCACGAGAACCCCCCAGCAAAAGCGAATTGATTACCGTGCCTGTGAGGGCACCGAAACCCCCTCAAAAAACACACCTAATTCTCGGGCCTCTCACGATCGGCTGAAGGGCCGTAACGTGTCCGCCGTCATCCATAGCTGGTGCGGCGGACATGGCGACAAAATTCTTGCGAGTTCGAGAAATCCTGGAGCGCCGCGGTGGCGGCCACAGCAAGCTCTATTCAGACATCACGGCCGGCTTGTGGCCGCCCATGGTGAAATTTGGGCGCGCCTCGGTTCAGCCTGAACATGAGGTCAGCGCAATGCTCGCGGCCGTCACAGCGGGCGCCGACGAAAGGCAATTGCGCGAGCTCGTTGCCACGCTCATGAGCGCACGGCGGGCTGAGTTTGCGCGCTGGGGCGCCGCGTCGAGCGCTGCGCCGAGCGCCGCGTAATGCACGCACAAGGCGCCGCGCCCGGAGGTGGCTACTCCGGGGCGGCAGGATCGACAGGGAACGCCGGGAGTATAGCGCACAGCGCGCTGCCGCCGCACATGCTCGAACGTCTCCACGCCGAGGGCGTCCACTCCTTCGCTGACTGGCGCGCGCTCGGGCGCAAGCGCCGCGAAATCTTCGGCATCACATCACGCATGGTCGCGCAGCTCGACGAGCTCGCGCGGGGCGCGCCGTGAGCGCAATCAACCCCCATTCCCCGCGCCGCATCGGTCTGTCAGCTGAGGGTGCGGGGTCTTTTACACCTCGGAGAACAAACATGAAAGCGAATGACGAGCCTCTACCCCCAGGCCCCGACGTGATGGTCATCAGCCAGGGCGGTGTGCCGGCCTCACCCTACGAGGTCATCGCCACATACAGGACCGTGCATCTCGAGACACTGGAGGTCCATATTCCCGGTCCACGACCCAACCTGGCGCATTGCGCCCAATGGCTGCGGGACGTCGCAGACAAGCTCGAAAATCTGCACGCCGAATACGATCGCCAACGCGCAGGGCGTGTGCGACGAATGCGGAGCACCGTAAAGGACCTCGTGAAGGTCCTGCAGGATGCCGAGCATCAAGATGGTGATGCTCAAGAGGTGCGGCGCGCCTTTGAACAAGCCTGTTCTACACAGACCTGGGCCGAAGATCTTCCCTTCTGACCACCTGAGAAACTAATGGGCGCCGCCGACCGTCTCGACCGCTACCGCGTGCTCGCACTCCTGGCCGAGCTCGAACGCCTCGCCGCACGCGAGCAGGAGGTGCGCCAGGAGCTGCGCGAGATGATCGACGGGCGATCTGATCCCGTCGCGGCGGCGCTGCGCGAGCGGTTCGGCGGAAAGCCGACATGATCGACGCGCTCCTCGCGGGCCGGCTCTATGGCAAGCCGCAAGCCCGCACTGCGAAGAACGGGAGCGCATTCGCTGTTGGAAAGATTCGGGTCGGGACGCGCGGCGGCAGCGCATTGTTCGTCAGCGTGATTACCTTCTCGGCAACCGCGGCGCAAGCGCTGCTCGCCCTGGAGGATGGTGACTCGATCACGATCGCCGGTGAGCTCACCCCGAAGGTCTGGACGGACCGGGACGGCACCGCGCACCCGCAGCTTGATCTTCTCGCACACGCGGTGCTCAGTCCGTACCACGTCAAGCGCAAACGTGAAGCGATGGCCGGACGGGACGCCCCTCGTGCACCCGACCCTTGCGCCGACGCCCCCGAAGGAGCCGAGCCACCTGCGCAGCAGGCGGCAGCGGCGGATTTCGATGATGAGATCCCGTTCTAGTGAACGCCGCACCCATCCCGCGATTCGGCAACATCGCCGCGCAGCTGGTCGAGGCGGGCTATCAGCCGCTGCCGCTGTTCTTCGGCGAGAAACGCCCTTGCGCCGGTGAGGGCTGGTCGCACTACCAATTCTGCGAGGCCGACGCAGAGCGCTACGCACGCGCCGGCACGGGGCTTCTGTGCGGCAAGCTGGTGGGACTCGACATCGATGTGCGCGACGCGGCGCTGGCGGCGCAGCTCGAGGCGATCGCCGAGGAAATGTTTGGACCCGCACCGCGACGCATCGGCCAACCGCCGAAGGTGCTGCGCATGCTGCAGGCCGAGGCGCCTTTCGAGAAGCTCCAGACTCGCGGCTACCGCCTGCCGGGCGACAACCCCGAGGACAAGACTCACAAGGTGGAGATCCTCGCCAGCGGCCAGCAGTTCGTCGCCTATAACCAACATCCCGACACGGGCCGGCCGTATGAGTGGAACGGCGCGGGCGATCCGCTCAGCGTGCCGATTGGCATGCTGCCAACAATCAGCGAGGCGCGCGCCCGGGAGTTCGTCGCAGCGGCCGAGAAACTCCTCGCCCAGCACGGGCGTCCAGTTGGCAAGCTCGTTGCGGCCGATGAGGCACGCACACATGAGTCGAGTGAGGAACAGCGCGCAACCGACCCAACACTCTTGCGTCAGGCGCTCGGCGCGCTGCCGAACGATGACCTCGAATTTGATGACTGGATCCGCGTCGCATACGCGGTGAAAGGAGCGCTCGGCGAGGAAGGCCTCGGGGACTTTCTCAAGTGGTCGGCGAAGTCCGCGAAGGACGTGCCGGCGTTCACCGCCCGCGAGTACACCGCCGCCAAACCTCTGAAGATCGGCGCTGGCACGGTCTACTACCTGGCCACTCGCGCCGGATGGCAGCGCCCGCAACCAACACCGCAGCCCGAGTCCTGGCCGGATCCGGTCAACCTGTTCGCCGAGCTGACTGCGCCGCCCTTTGAGGCTGCGGAGCTGCCGGAGGAACTGGCGACTTACCCCGAGTTATACGCACGGCAGACCGGTATCGACGCCTGCATCGCACTCACCGCGGCTGTGGTCTCAGCGGCCGCTGCGGTTCCCGATCAGATCCAGGTGTGCGCGGATTCGAGCTCGGAGTGGTTCGCGCAGCCGCGTCTGTGGCTCCTGGTGATCGGCGCTCCGGGCGCCGGCAAGTCGCCCGCCCAGCGAGCCATGCTCGACCCCTTGTGGAAGCTCCATAGCGAACTCGACGCCCAATGGCGCGCAGCGGTGAGGGTGCTTCCCGAGGAGGAGCCCAAGCCGCCGCGGCCCCGCGTCGTTGTCGGGGATGCGACGCTCGAGGCCCTGTCGGACGTGCTCGTCGATAACCCGCGGGGCATCTTGGTGGCAAGCGATGAATTCGACAGCTGGATCGGCCAGCTCGACCGATACCGCACCGGCGGCGTGTCAGGCGACCGGGGCGAGTGGCTCCGGCTTTTCGACGGCGGCCCTCACCAGGTCGAGCGCGTGAAGCGCGGGAGCCTGTTTGTACCCAACTGGGGCGCATCGATCCTGACGGCCACCACACCGGCCGCCATGCGGCGGCTTACGCGCCACCTGCCCGAGGACGGGCTGCTGCAGCGCTTCATCGTGGTGCTCGCCGGACGGCAGAGCGTCCCAACACGCCAGCCCGAACGGGCTCAGATTGAGGCCGAGCGCGCGCGCTACACCCAGACGCTCCGGCGGCTGTGGTGCATGGTGCCGCGGGCGCATAACGGTGTCGTGCCCATGTCACCGAGCGCACTGGAGCGCTTCGGCGCTTGGCGCACCGAAAACGCGGAGCTGCAGGAAGCCCTCGGGAGCCTCGATCCCGCGCTCGAGGCGCACGTCGCGAAGTATCCGACCCTCGCCTTGCGCCTGGCGCTGACGTTTCACTGCGCCCGCATCGCAAACCTTCCCGACGAGCAAGCCCGCGACCCCGCGGGGTGGCCCCTCATGCTCGACACGCTGGAGACGGCCCTGCGCTTCCTGCGTCGCGCCAGCCAACATGCGCTTGCGCTCTACCTCGGGCGCAAGGGCGGATCGGATGTCTACGAACTGGCCCGCAACCTCGCCCGATACATCGTCGCGCGTTCCGCCCAGGACAACGCCAAAGGGCTGCAGCGCCGCGAACTGATCCAGCGCGTCAGCACCTTCCGCAGCGCCGATGAGGGCGCCCAGGCGGCAGCGCTGCGGCTCCTGATGGATTTGGGATGGATCCGCGAGTCCGAGGGCGGC
>DATNKN010000141.1:0-7084 GCA_035603375.1 Solirubrobacteraceae bacterium | reverse complement strand
GAGTCTGCTCGGCCTGCGCGAGGATCTCCTGCGCCTCCTCCTCGGCGGCGCCCACGCGGTTGGCGGCGGCGCGATCGGCCTCCGCGATGCGCTCTGCTGCCCGCTCCTCCGCCGTGTCGCGCAAGCCTCGCGCGGCCTGCTCGGCGGCGTCGAGGATGCTCTCCACGCGCGCTGAGGTGTCACCTGGCTGCATTCGCCCATCCTAAGGGCTCTCGCATGCGCCCGCGAGGATGGTGGTGGCGCCAGGCCTTTGTGCTCCCTTCGCGCGCGGGCCCGCGCCCGCGTATCCTCTCGCGCTTGCATCCCACCGCCAGAGCCCGCTGGACGGGCGCGTTCGTCGTCCTCGCGGTCGTTGCCGTGCTCGTCATCGTCATCTCCCCGCATGCCGACGCCAGCTCGCCACCTCCGTGCCAGCCCGCGACCCTGAACACTTCCGCGGCGCTTGCCGGAGGGGCCGTCACCGTCTCGCCCGCGCCAAACACGCTCGATGCTTCCTACCGGGCGCAGATCAGCTTTCTCGGCGTACCCGCAGCCGATATCGTCAGCGTCGCGGTCGTCGGCTCACGTAGTGGTCCACATCCCGGGCGGCTATCCGCCTACTCTCAAGGGGACGGGGCGAGCTTCCTGCCACGCAAATCCTTCGCCCAGGGAGAGACGGTCACGGTGCATGCAATGCTGCGTATGGCTGGGCGCACGACCCCCTTTGCCTGGCATTTCGCCGTGGCCGAGGTCGACGCCGTCAGCCGTTCGCTTGAGACGCCGCCGCCACCGCCGCCGCCGCCGAAGTCAAGCGAACTCCAGCATTTCGTCTCGCGCCCCGAACTACTGCCCCCCACCGTGACGGTGAGCACCGACGCGGGCTCGCACGCGCCCGGGGACCTCTTCCTCGCTCCCTACGCCGGGCCGGGCCAGTACGGGCCGATGATCCTCGACAGCTCCGGCCAGCTGATCTGGTTCAAGCCCGTGCCGCGCGGCGCCAGGGCGGCCGACCTACGCGTGCAGCGGTACGACGGCCAGCCGGTGCTGACGTGGTGGGAGGACCCACTTGCCTACGGCGGCCGTCACGAAGCCGGAATCGTGATCGCCAACAGCTCCTACAAGGACATCCAGATCGTGCGTGCCGGCAACGGCTACCAACCCGACCTGCACGCGTTTGAAATCACACCCCAGGGCACAGCTCTGTTCACGGTTTACGACGCGGTTCGCTGCGACCTCAGGCCTTACGGCGGCCCTGTAAACGGGGCCGTCGCCGACACGCTGTTCCAGGAAATCGATCTGCGCACCGGGTTGGTGCGCTTCGAATGGCACGCGCTCGACCATGTCAAGCTCGCCGATTCCTACATGCCTCTCAAGTCGGGTGGCACCCCAATCTCGCCATGGGATTTCTTCCACATCAATGCGGTCTCCAGGCACGGCAACACGATGCTCGTCGATTCGCGCAACACCTGGGCGGCCTACAACGTCAGCGCTCGCACCGGAGAGGTGATCTGGCGTTTGGGAGGCAAGCAGTCGAGCTTCAAGATGGGGCCGGGTGCGCGTCCCGCCTGGCAGCACGACGTGCGCTCGGAGCCGGGCGAAAGGATCTCCTTCTTCGACAACGGCGGCACGCCCAAGGTACATCCGCAAACCCGTGTGATCGTTCTGCAACTCGACCGCCGCAACATGACAGCCACGCTCGTCTCGCGCTTCGTGCACCCCGACCCGCAACTGCTCTCCGCAAGCCAGGGAGATTTCCAGCCCCAACCTGATGGCAACTGGGTCGTCGGCTGGGGACAGGAACCCTACTTCTCGGAATTCAGCGCCGACGGGCAGTTGCTCCTCGACGCTCATCTCCCGGTGCTTTACCAGTCTTTCACAGCGCTGAAGTTCCCCTGGGTGGGCAACCCTACCGAGCCGCCACGGCTCGCGGTACGCGCCCGTCCGGGTGGTGGCATCCTCGCCTACGCGACCTGGAACGGTGCCACTGCGGTGGAACAGTGGCGGTTGCTTGGCGGCGCCAGTCCGCAGTCGCTCGCCCCCGTCGCGACCGTGCCGCGCGGCGGCTTTGAGACGGCGATCGAAGCTTCTAGCCCGCCGGCCTACGTAGCCGTACAAGCGCTTGGTGCTCAGGACCAGGTGCTCGGCACTTCGGCGGTCGCCGCCTCCTGAGTTCCTCACGGGTGCAGACACCCGCCTTGGCGGGTGGCAGAAAACGTGGGAAGTCCGTCCTTGCGGACAAGCGGCCATTGGGGCATCATCGAGCCATGCCCCAACGTCAACGTCCCCGCCAAGTCGCGATCCTCGCGTTCCCCGAAGTGCAGAGTCTCGACGTGGTCGGTCCGCTGGAGGTATTCGCCGGCACGCACACGCTGATCGAGGCCACCGGGCGCGCTGACCGCGGCTACGAGGTCTCGGTGATCAGCCGAGATGGCGTGCCGCTGCGCACGTCGAGCGGGCTGACGATCGTGCCGCATGGCAGCTTTGCCCGCACGCCCGCGCGCCTTGACACGCTGATCGTGGCGGGCGGCACCGGGTCGCGCGACGCGGCGCGCGACCAACCGACACTCGATTGGATCGCTCGAACCTCATCTCGCTCGCGGCGCACCGCTTCGGTGTGCACCGGCGCCTTTCTGCTGGCCGCTGCCGGTCTGCTCGACGGGCGACGTGCCACCACGCACTGGGCCTCCGCTTCCGAGCTTGCGCGCCGCCACCCGGCAGTACGCGTTGACCCCGAGCCGATCTTCCTGCGCGACGGCAACATCTGGACCTCGGCCGGCGTCACCGCCGGGATGGACCTTGCGCTTGCGCTGGTCGAAGAAGATCTCGACCGCGAGGCGGCGCTTCAGATCGCTCGCCACCTCGTGCTGTTTCTGCGCCGGCCCGGCAACCAAGCTCAGTTCAGCGCCACGCTCGCCGCCCAGGAGCCCGCTCGTGAGCCGCTGCGCGAAGTTCGCCGCCACATCCTCGAGCACATCTCAGGCGATCTGAGCGTCGAGGCGCTTGCCATCCGCGCCCACATGAGCCCACGCAACTTCGCCCGCGCCTTTGTTGCCGAAACCGGTGTCACGCCCGCGCGCTACGTGGAGAGTGTGCGCCTGGAGGCGGCGCGTCGAGCGCTGGAGGACACGAGTGCGCCAGTCGCCGTCGTTGCCAGCGAGTGTGGTTTCGGGACGGCCGAGACGATGCGCCGCTGTTTTCTGCGCGCTCTTGGCGTCGGTCCGGCTGAGTACCGCCGCCGCTTTCACCCCGCCGGAGCCGCCATCCGTCCGGCCTCGGTGGCGTAGCCCTACAGGAGTGGACAACAGTGGGAACGACCCCAAATCCAAACCCAAAACAGGAGGTGTTTCACAATGGAGATAGCGATACTCATATACGACCGTTTCACCGCGCTCGACGCCGTCGGGCCATATGAGGTACTCAGCCGGCTGCCCGGAGCGAAAGTCACGTTCGTCGCCGAGAGTGCGGACCTACAGCGCACCGATACACGGCAGCTTGCGCTGCTCGCCGAGGCCACGCTCGAGGAGATGCCCGCGCCCGACATCGTGCTCGTCCCAGGCGGTCCCGGGCAGGATGCGCTGATGGGCGACGGCCCAGTCCACGAGTGGCTGCGCGCCGCCGACGCCACCTCCACGTGGACGGCCGCGGTATGCACAGGCTCGCTGATCATCGCCGCCGCTGGGCTGCTCGCGGGCAAGCGTGCCACCAGCAACTGGCAGGCACTCGAGCAGCTGGGCGAGCTTGGCGCCGACGTCGTGCCCGAGCGATTTGTCTTCGACGGCAAGTACGCCACCGCGGCCGGTGTCACCGCCGGGCTCGACATGGCGCTCGCGCTGGCCGGAAGGATCGCCGGCGAGCAGGTCGCGCAGGCAATCCAGCTCGGCCTGGAGTACGACCCTGAGCCGCCCTTCAACGCGGGCTCGCCCGAGAAGGCACCCGCGGAGATCGTCGAGGCGGTGCGCGCCTACTCCCGCTTCGCGGGGGCCACATAGGGAGGGGGTCGCTAACCTGCGCTGTCCAATGGCAGAACGCCGCTACGACCCGCAGGAGATAGAGCCCCGCTGGCAGGCGGTGTGGGCCGAGGAGCACACGTGGGAGGTGTCCAACGATCCCGTTCCGGGTGAGGCCAGCAGCGCCACCTCTTATGTGCTTGAGATGCTCCCCTACCCAAGTGGTGAGCCCCATATCGGGCACCTGAAGAAATACGCGGTCGGCGACGCGATCGCACACTTCCACCGGCGCACCGGCCACCGCGTGCTTCACCCGATGGGCTATGACGCGTTCGGGCTGCCCGCGGAGAACCATGCGATCAAGACCGGCGTGCACCCACGCGAGTCGATCGCCTCCTCGATCGCCTCCTTCCAGCGCCAGTTCCGCTCGTGGGGAATTTCGATCGACTGGTCGCGTGAGTTTGGCACTCACGAACCCTCCTACTACCGCTGGACGCAGTGGATCTTCCTGGAGCTATACAAGGCGGGTCTCGCCTACCGTCGCGAGGCGGCCGTGAAGTGGTGTCCGCACGATCAGACCGTGCTCGCCAACGAGCAGGTCATCGACGGTTGCTGCGAGCGCTGCGGCGCGGTCGTCGAAGTCAAGCAGCTGGAGCAGTGGTTCTTCCGCATAACCGACTACGCGGAGCGCCTGCTCGGCGACCTCGACGGGATTGCGTGGCCCGAGCACGTAAAGACGATGCAGCGCAACTGGATCGGGCGCAGCGAGGGCGCGGAGGTCACCTTCCGCTGCGAGCAGCTAGGCATCGACTACCCCGTCTTCACCACCCGTCCCGACACGCTGTTCGGTGCCACCTTCTTCGTAATGGCCCCCGAGCATCCCGACGTGGGGCGCCTGGTGGCCGGCACACCGCAGGAGCAAGCGGTGCGCGATTACGTAAACCAGGCGCTCACAGAGTCCGGCGCCGAGCGCGGATCGCTCGATAAGCCCAAGACCGGCGTCGCCCTCGGGCGCACCGTCACCAACCCCGTCAACGGCGAGCAAATCCCCATGTACGTGGCCGACTACGTGCTGATGGAGTACGGCACCGGCGCGATCATGGCGGTCCCTGGCCACGACGAGCGCGACTACGCGTTCGCGCGTGCGTATTCGCTGCCGATCCGACGGGTGATTGAAGGCCCACCCACCCTGTCGGAAGATGGGGGGGATGCGCAAGGCTTGCCCTACACCGGCGACGGTCTGCTGGTGAACTCTCGCCCCGACTTCGATGGCATGGGCAACCGCGAGGCGCTGCGCGCGATCGTGCAATGGCTCGATCGCGAAGGCAAGGGCCACGCGTCTGTCAACTATCGCCTGCGCGACTGGCTGATCTCACGCCAGCGCTACTGGGGCTGTCCGATCCCGATCGTCTATTGCGAGCACTGCGGACTGCAACCCGTCCCCGCCGAGCAGCTCCCCGTGGTGCTGCCCGACATCGAGGACTACGCCCCGCACGGACGCTCCCCGCTGGCGGCCGCCGAGGATTGGGTTGCCACCGAATGCCCTTCGTGTGGCGGTCCCGCAAGGCGGGAGACCGACACGATGGACACGTTCGTGGACTCCTCCTGGTACTTCTTGCGCTACTGCGACGCACGCAACGACGAGGCCGCATGGAGCCCGGAGGCGCTGCGCCAGTGGATGCCGGTCGACCAATACATCGGCGGGGTCGAGCACGCGATTCTCCACCTGATGTACGCGCGCTTCTTCACCAAGGCCCTGGCCGATCTGGGACAGCTCGACTTCCAGGAGCCCTTCAGTGCGCTGTTTACGCAGGGCATGGTCACCAAGGACGGCGCCAAGATGAGCAAGTCCAAGGGCAACGTCGTCTCACCCGCCTCGATCGTCGAGCGCTACGGCGCCGACACCGCGCGCTGCTACATCCTGTTCGTCGGTCCCCCCGACCAGGATGCCGACTGGTCCGATGAGGGCGTCGAGGGAGTCCACCGCTTTCTTTCGCGCCTGTGGCGCTTGGCGGCCGAGACGGCTGAGCGCGGTGGCGCCGATCCGCTCGCATCGGTAGGCGCATTCGGCGAGGTCGGCGCCCTGCAGGGCGATGACCTGGAGTTGGTGCGCAAGGCCCACTGGGCGATCGAGAAGGTTTCAGAAGACATGCGCCGTTTCGGCTTCAATACCGCGATCGCGGCTGTCATGGAGCTGCTCAACGACTGCTCGCGGATGCGTGAGCAGCTCAGCGTCGAGACGCTGCGTTTCGGTCTCGCCACCGCCGCCTCGCTCCTATTCCCCTTTGCGCCGCATGTCTGCAGCGACATCTACGAGCTGCTCACCGGCGAGCGCGTCTGGGAGCAGCCCTGGCCACAAGCCGACCCGGAGATGCTCGAGCGCGACGAGTACGAGCTGGTGTGTCAAGTCAACGGCAAGCTCCGCGACCGCGTGCAGGCATCCAGCGACGCCGGCGAGGAGGAGCTGAAGGCACTGTGCCTCGCCGCGCCCAACGTGCTGACGCACATCGAGGGCCGCGAGATCGTCAAGGAGATCGTGGTGCCGGGGCGGCTCGTGAACCTAGTCGTACGGTAAGCGTCCGCCGCGGCGTCGGTGCAGCGGCTCAAACGATGTCAGTTGCCACTGTGCGGCGCTCGCCCGTCGACATGGCAGCCACGGCATGCTGGCCAAGCGCCTCGATCGACGTATCGGGCAGCACGCGTGCCACGCCGTGAGGTAGCCACCAGTTCCACTTGCCGAACAGCTCCATCGCCGTCGGCACGAGCACCAGTCGCACGATTGTCGCGTCGATTGCGATCGCCAGCGCGCAGCCGAGGCCCAGCTCTTTGATCGACGGCACGCCGGTCAGTGCGAACACGCTGAACACGCACACCATGATCAGCGCAGCGCTTGTGATGGTGGGCGCGCTGGATGAAAGCCCTTCTACGACCGCGCGACGCGTGTCGCCGGTCGCGGCGTAGCGCTCGCGAATACGGCTCAGCAAGAACACCTCGTAGTCCATCGAGAGTCCGAACACGACGGCCAGCACGAGCGGCAGGATCAGCGTTTCCACCGACCCAAACACAAGCGTCAGCACGCCGTATGCGGCGCTCACCGACAGCAGGTTCATCACGACCGCCTTCAGCGGTAGCACGATCGAGCGCAACAGCAGCATCAG
>DATNKN010000139.1:0-12494 GCA_035603375.1 Solirubrobacteraceae bacterium | reverse complement strand
GAGCCGTATTTGGAGCAGGCTCGCGATCTCGGCGCAGAGACGATGTTTTTCCCCGACACCGGTTTTGACCTGGGCGTGTACTTCGCCGCCGCCGCTCGCCTGCAACGCGAGCGCTACTGCTTCTTGAACTCCTACAGCGAGCCGCTGCGGGCGGGTTGGCTGGCCAAGCTGGACGGCGCCCTCCAGCGCGCCGACATCGGGATCGTTGGGGCGAGCGGGTCGTGGACCAGCTCGCGCTCGTGGATACTCCATTCGCTGGGTCTCCCAAGTGCCTACCGGCGCCTATTGCCGGGGCGAGGGTCGATACGCGAGCAGTTCGCTCAGATGGACGCCGAGCGGGCAACCGCTGAGCGGGAGCTTTCCACGGAAGCCGAGGGAGATCGAGCTCGCTCCTCGAAGGCGACCGCCGCCCACGTCGCGACACGTGCTCCGCGCGCCGCGCTACGGGCGCTCTCAGAGCTGCCGCGACAAATCTGGGACTTCGAGTCGTTCCCCGCGCACCACCTGCGCACGAACGCTTTTATGATCGCCCACTCGACGCTCGCCGGGCTGCGCCTGCACCAGGTACACAAGAAGGCTGACGCCTACGCGCTGGAGTCGGGTCGCGCCAGCCTCACGCGTCAAGTTCAGCGCATGGGACTACGTGCCGTTGTCGTCGATCGCGCGGGCGATACCTATGACCAGGACGAATGGCATCGCAGCCACACGTTCTGGCAGGGCGCACAGGAGGGATTGCTCGTGGCCGACAACCAGACGCGTCTCTACCAGCTTGGAGGACCCGACCGCAGGCGACTGCTGTCGGCCTTGGCGTGGGGTGCGTGCGCGAACCCCAGCCCGAAGCCCAATGGGTGAGCGAGGCCGTCGAGTCGGGTGTCAGCCCAACCGTCGAACGAGTGCGCCGCGCAGGCCAGAGCGGCGCGGTCTCTGCCAACGCAGGGGATCCCGGCTTGGGTCCACTTGTTCGACGACCGCGCCGATATCCTCATAGGAGGTCTCGTCACGAATCGGATCCCACGCTGGGAACTGTCGCTGCGCGAGCAACAGCGCGCTTGGGATCGCCGCGCGAGCGCTCCGCGGCACGATCCGTTGCAATAGTCGCAAGAGCGAGAACGCGGCGTCATAGAACACGCGCTCGCGCCGTGTCATGTGCCGTCGCAGCTCGGCAAGCTCTCCCGCGTCGATCGAGCCCCGCAAATGATGTCCCTCGTACACGTATGCGATCTGCAGCATCCGATAGCGCCCATAGTCGGGTCGCGGGCTTACGGGACTCCCCAGCTCATGGTGCAGCTCCCGCATGGACGCAAGCCATCCGTCGTTGATGTTGGTGCCAGGCAGTAGCGGCTCGGTGGACGAAACCCAACTGTCGTGTGAGTCCTCGCCTTGTAGGAACGAACGCCCCGCGGTCTCCTGGCGGTTGTTGTGAAAGAAGCCGTAGGAGCGCGGGGACACACCGATCACCACCAGCGGGTGCGGGTCCACGACGATCGAACGGGCGCGCAGGAAAATATGGTTCATCGCGTAGTAGTCGGGGAATGGCGAGCGATAAAAGGGTCCGTTGCGCGAAAGCTCATCGATCAGCTCACGCGCGATGGTGACGAACTGCATGTTGAAGCCGTAGCGTACGCGGAAGCCCATCGCCGCGCTCGCCATCGACGCGGCTCGCTCGCGCTCGAGGCGGAACGGCTCGCGCGCCTCGCGCAGGAAGTCCGCGTAGCCCTCCGATCGCAGGTAGCCTCCCGGCTCCTCGGGCACCACTCCGGGATAGGCGTACACGAGAGCGTTGTGATAAATGACCTGCGGCTGACCGAACTCAGCGATCAGCCTTCTTGTCCTTGAGAAATACGTATGGAGGAGGGCATCGTCGTCACCAAGCATGATCATGTAGTCGCCACTACTGTGCTCAAGCGCGTTGTTCCAGTTCTCGGTGACCGCCAGCGGATGTGTTGTGCGAACACAAACGACACGAGGGTCCTTGAGCGACTCCACGTACTCAGCCACGTTTTCGGAGGAAGCGTTGTCTGAGATCACCAACTCGCAGTCCTCGTCGTCCAGGCGCAGGACGCTGTCGACCGCGCGTCGTAGCAATGTCAGTCGATCGCGGGTGGGGATCAGTACGGAAATCTTCATCGTGTCTCGCCCCAGAGCCTGCTTCGCGGGGGACGTGATCATGCCAGCTTGCCGTGGGTCCCGGTCGGCGCTCGGGCGTTTCCGGCAGGTCGCTCTCGCCAGTGCGAAACCGGAAAGCCGCCAGTGAGTCGCGTTCTGGTCACGGGCGCAAGCGGCTTCGTCGGACTGCCTCTTCTAGCGGAGCTGGTGCGGCGTGGCGAGGAGGTGCATGCGATCTCCGCGCATGCCCCGCCCGCGGGGGTTCCCGGCGTACGCTGGCACCGCCAGGATCTCGCCGATTCGGCGGCTGTCGAGGAGCTGGTGGCGCGAGTCTCCCCCGAGCACTTGCTGCACCTGGCTTGGTATGTAGAGCACGGTCGTTTCTGGGCGGCACCGGAGAACGTGCTCTGGGTGGAGTACAGCTTGCATTTGATCCGAGCGTTCGTCCGAGCGGGGGGGCGGCGCGCGGTCATGCTAGGCACCTGCGCCGAGTACGACTGGTCGACGGCTGGCGAGCCGCTGGAGGAGAACACTTCAGTAGTGGCCCCAGCGACGCTCTACGGCGTGGCCAAGGACTCCCTGCACCGCCTCGCGGAGGCCTACGCCCACAGCGAGAACGTCGAGCTGGCCTGGGCACGGTTGTTCTTTCTCTATGGCCCTCGCGAGCAGCCGGGGCGGCTGGTGCCGTCGGTGATCCGCTCGCTGTTGAGCGGGGAGAGCGTCGCGACGACCAATGGCGAGCAGCTGCGCGACTTCATGCATGTCGAAGATGTCGCTGGCGCGCTGGCGGCGCTGCTGGCGAGTTCGGTGACCGGGCCAGTGGATATCGCCTCTGGGCATGGCACGCGCGTGCGTGAGCTCGTCTCCGAGATCGCCGAGCTGATCGGGACCCCAGAGCTGGTGCGTCGTGGCGAGTTGCCCGACCGACCGGAGGACCCAGCGATGCTTGTGGGCAAGGGTTCGCGCCTCCGTGACGAGGTGGGATACCGCACGCGCGTGAGCCTCGCCGACGGCGTGGCCGACACCGTGCGATGGTGGAGGGAGCAGGGGTGAGCGAGGTCGATCTTGGGGTGGGCAACGCCCGCTTGACGGTCGCGGTGCTCAACTACGACGGCTGTTCGCTACTGCGAGATATGCTCGCGTCGCTCGCGCGGCAGACACTCCAGAACTTTGCGATCGTCGTCGTCGATAATGGTTCCCGCGACGATTCACTTGACTTCTTGCGTACACATTGGCCGGATGTGAAGGTGCTGGCATTGGCCGAGAACGTGGGCGTCACCGCGGCGCTGAACGTGGCGTTGCGTGCCGCCACAAGCGAGTATGTGGCGCTGTTCAACAACGACATGGAGCTCGAGCCCAACTGCCTGGATGAGATGCTGAGAGACCTCGCGCGTCATCCGGAGGTCGGCTCGGTTACGCCCAAGATGCTCGATTTCGCCGAGCGCGAGTTGCTCGACGGAGCGGGTGACCTGCTCAACTGGCGAGGAGGCGGCACTCGCCGTGGGCACGGTGAGCGCGACGTCGGCCAGTACGAGCAACCGGAGGAGGTCTTCGGCCCGTGTGGTGGCGCGGTCATGTACCGGCGCGCCGCGATCGAGGCGGTCGGCGAGCTCGACGAGGCCTACTTCGCCTACTACGAGGATGTCGACTGGGCGTTTCGAGCCCAGCTCGCCGGCTATCGTTGCCGCTACGTGCCGAGCGCGGTGCTCTACCATCGCGGCAGCGCCACACTGGGCCGTGGAATCACCGACTTCAACGGCTATCAGCTATGGCGCAACCCGATCTGGCTGGTCGTCAAGTGCTTTCCGAGCGCAACACTCGCCCGGCATGCCCCGGAGCTGCTGTGCGGCCAGGCGGGCAACCTTTACGTAGCCCTGCGCGAGCGCAAGTTGCGCGTGTGGGCTCGTGCGATGCGCGATGCCGCGCGCGGGCTGCCGACGGCCTTGCGCAAGCGTAGGGATGTGCAGCGTACGCGTGTCCTCACGCTCGCGCAACTGGAGCTTGTGGCCCGCGCCGGACGACGGTAACGCAGTGATCGGCGTCGTGCATCTCGTATGGGCTCCACTTGGCGTAGACCCGCTGCGCACGTTCCTGCGCTCCTACCACGCGCACGAGGCGGGCGTCTCTCACGAGCTGATCATCCTGCTCAACGGATTGGACGTCGTCGACCGTCAGGCGCGGGACGCCGCGCGGGAGGCGCTGCTGGCGGAGTTGCGGGGGACGGAGCACCGGGTGATTGAGCTAGAGCGGGCGGCACTGGACCTCTCTGCCTATGGCGAGTCCGCTCGTCGGCTCCAGCACGACCGGCTGTGCTTCCTAAATTCCTATTGCGCAATCCTTGGTGAGAACTGGCTGACTTATCTCTCCCGAGCGCTCGACGAGCCCGATGTCGGGCTTGTGGGTGCGAGCGCCAGCTGGGAGAGCCAGGCCGAGTGGGTTCGTGGCAAGCGTCGGTATTGGCTCTACCAGCTGGTGAATGTGCGCCATGCACGACGAGACTTCCCGCGCTTCCCCAACCCACATATTCGTACCAGCGCCTTCATGCTCGCGCGCGCGAGCGCCCTCGAAGTGGGCATGGAGGAAACACACGACAAGCACTCGACATACTTGCTCGAGAGCGGTTGGGCGAGCATCACACGTCAGGTGGAAGATCGCGGTTTGCGCGCGGTGGTCGTGGGGCTGGACGGTCGCACATACGACATCCCGGAGTGGCCGAGCAGCAACACTTTTCGCGCTGGCGAGCAGGAGAACCTGCTGATCGCCGACAACCAGACGCGTGATTACCAAAGCTCCTCCTCGCGGCGGCGGCGACGCCTCTCGCGTGATAGCTGGGGCTACCGCGGTGGCTCGGCGGGAAGCTCATAGGCCCCCCGGCGCAGCCTGAGCGAGTCGCGCAACGAGATTGTCCTGTCGATCGCCTCGGCGGGTGGCATGGCCAGTCGTCCCTTGCCTGCTCCCGCTCGCCACCCCGCCACGCGCCCTCGAAGAGCCGCTAGATCGCCAGATAGGAGCATGTCGCCGGCCACGACAACCGTCTCGGTCAGCAGGGCACGAAAGGCAACTTGACTGCGCAGCACGCCGTAGCGGCGCATGAGGTAGCCGCGGCTGAAGCCCGCCATGCGGCGCTGAATGGCCGAGCGACGCCCAAAGGTCGCGGAACCCAGGTGCACGCCGATTGCCCGCGGGGCGCAGCTGGTCGCCCATCCGGCCTGGCGCAATCTCCACGCGATGTCCAGGATCTCCATGTAGGCGTGGATCGATTCGTCGAGCCCACCCACACGCTCCCACGCCGTGCGACGGTATGCGGCGGTAGTGCCCTCAGGTCCGCTCAGTAGCGGGCGTGGGTCATGTGCGCGCTGGCAAGGCAGGCCCTGCAGGCGCGGGAAGCCCGCGAGGGTGACGTCCGTCGTCACCCCAAGACTGTCGATCGTCTTTTCGTCTGTGCGCAGCAGCAGGGCCGCGACAGACCCGATTCGGGGGTCATCTCCGAGTGGGGCCACCAAATGCTCGAGGCAGTCCGGGCGCAGATCGACGTCGTTGTTGAGCAACACGATGTACTCGCCCTGACCCGCCGCCACGCCCAGGTTGACGGCCCGCGTAAATGGCAGGTTGTGCTCCAGCCCCACGACGGTCACCTCCGGCCAGTCGCGGCTCAGAGCTTCGCGCGTGTTATCGGTAGAGCCGTTGTCGACGACGATCACACGGTGGTGGAGCGTTTGCGCCCGCAGATGACGCAAACAGCTCGACGTGAGATCCCAGTGGTTGTATGCGAGGACGACGACGTCAACAGAGGCGGCCACGCCAGCATGCTAGAGGGAGTGCCGCGGCCGCTCGCTCGCGTTGGCTCCCGCCGAAGTGGAGCGTCTCGGAGCTGTAGCCTCGGTCGCGCGATGCACGTCGGCCTGAACCTGATCTTTCTCGTGCCCGGCGAGACGGGCGGCATGGAGGTGGCCGCGCGCGAGACGATTCCGGCATTGCTCCAGGCCGCCCCGGACGTGCGCTTCACTGCGTTCATCAACCGCGAGGCGGCTGCCGCCAAAGACGGCCCGTGGGGCGAGCTGCTGCCGGCAATGACCGTGCCCGTGAACGCGCGCAACCGGGGGCAGTGGGTGCTCGGCGAGCAATTGCTGCTGCCGCGCCTGGCCGCCCGCGCGGGCGTCGATCTCGTGCACAGCCTCGCGAGCACAGCGCCTGCGCGCGGGCGCTTCCGTCGCGTGGTGACCGTCCACGACCTGATCTACGCGCGTTTCCCCGAGGCGCATGCCGGCATCCGCGACCTGGGGATGCGTGCGCTCGTGCCGCTGGCGGTGCGCCGCTCCGATCGCGTGATCGTCGATTCCCGTAGCACCCAGAGCGACTTGGTCGAGCTGCTCGGCACGTCCGCCGAGCGCATCGACGTGGTCCCCTTGGGCGTCGGCACGGTCGCGCGCAGCGAGCCCCTGCCTGAGCGCGAGCTGCGCGAGCGACTCGGGCTCGGCGAGCGGGCTGTTGCGCTCAGCCTCTCGGCGAAGCGTCCCCACAAGAACCTGCTTGCGCTGATCGGCGCGCTTGCGCTGATCCCGGCCGAGCGCCGTCCGCTGCTCGTACTGCCCGGCTACCCCACCGCGCACGAGGCGCAGCTGCGCGAGCGGGCTCGCTCCGCCGGCGTGGAGGGCGACGTGCGCTTCCTGGACTGGCTCAGCGGCGAGGAGTTCGAGGGGTTGTGGGCAGTGGCGCGAGCGTTTGTATACCCGTCGCTGTATGAGGGCTTCGGCCTGCCCGTGCTCGAGGCGATGGCACGCGGCGTACCGGTCGCCTGCTCCAGCGCGTCCTCGCTGCCGGAGGTGGCGGGCGACGCGGCGCTGCTGTTCGACCCTCGCGACGAGCGCGCGATCGCGGCGGCCCTGGAGCGCCTGTTCTCCGACGCGCCCGAGGCCGAGCGCCTGCGTGCCCTGGGACTACGGCGAGCGCGCGAGTTCACCTGGGAGCGCACCGCGCGGCTGACGCTGGAAAGCTACCGCCGGGCGCTTGGTCGCGAGGCATCGCCCGCGTCGTAGCTCTCCAGCACGATCCCAAGCGAGGACTCCAACGACAACTCCTCTGCGTGCTCCGCGAACCAGCGCGCCGTGCTCTCGCGCATCGTCATGCCCGCCTCGTGCACGCGTACGATCGCCTCCGCTATCGCCTCGGGGTTGGCGTCGGCGGCAACCACGCCGTTGACTCCGTCCTTGACCAGCTCGACCGCGGCGTTGTCGGGCGCGGCCGCGACGACCGCCGGAGTGGCGTGGGCCGATGCCTCCACCACGACCATGCCATAGCCCTCGCGCTCGGAGGGCAACAGCACACACAGGGCACGGCGCATGTCGGCGTCCACCTGCTCGCCACCGGCAAAGCCCGGCGCGGCGATGAAGTCGCCCGCGTCCTGTTCGGCGATGGCGCGGTGCAGCGCCTCACGCTCGGGGCCGTCGCCGTAGAACACGCCGCGCAGCCCCTCGATCTGCCGCGCCGCGAGTGCGACCGCCGCCACGCCGACGGTGACGCGCTTCTCTGGGATCAGGCGCCCGGCGAATAGCACGAGCGGGTCGGCCTCCCGGGCCGTCGGGAGTTCGGCGGTGGCGGGGGTGCCGTGGGCGGGAGTGCCGGGGCTCGTATACAACCCCCGCAACACCACGATCGGACTGCGCAAGCCCTGCTCGCGCAGGCGCGCCGCATGCAGTTCTGAGAAGCAAAACGCCCGCTGGGGCACGAGCGCGCAAAGGCGCTGCACCAGCTCGCCGACGCGGCCTCCGATGCCGCCGAGATAGCTGCGCCAGTAGTCGCGGCTCCACACCTCAAACCAATCGACGACGAGCCCGTAGCGTCCGAGCGGGCGCGCGAGCGCGGCCGCCAGCAGCGAGAAGTAGGGAAAGGAGCAAGTGTGCACGACGTCATAGCGGCGGCCGTGGCGCAGCAGGTGCCACAGCACGCCTGCGCCGAACACGAGCGGGGGCAGGACGCGCCGCCGCCCGGGCGTACCCGAATCGGGGCTTGTGTAGAGGTCCATGCGCGGACCGGCTGGGACGACGCGAATGCGCGGGTCGAGATCGAGCTTCTCGCCGCGAGGCCACTGGCGCAGGGTCAGGTAGGTGACCTCGTGTCCGTCGGCTGCGAGCCGCTCGGCGAGGTTGCGATACCAGCGCTCGGCGCCACCCACCGTGTAGGGGAACAGGCAGTCGTAGATCAGGCAGACGCGCATGTGGAGCGCCTGCCAGAATAACCGCCGATTCCCGCGGGCGAGCGCGGTGGCTTTGGCGCCTCCGGGCTGTCCGGTAGGATCAGGGAGCGAAAAGCGCGCCGTTTTCGATACGCGGTGCGCTGCTTTTCGGCCCGTGGAGGGTTATCTACGCGACGGCCGAACCTGCAAACGAGTGGGCGCGGGACGAACCAGACCATGAGCACCGCACAGAAGAGCAGGCCCGCGAGCGTCGAGGCCACCGAGCAGCTGCGATCGACACTCGTGTCGGTAGTGATCCCCTGCCTGAACGAGGAGGAGAACATCGAGGAGTGCGTCAGCACCGCGCTCGATGTGCTCGAGCGCACGGGCATCGACGGTGAGGTGCTGGTCGTGGACAACGCCTCCGAAGATGACTCGGCGGCGCTCGCGGCCGCCGCGGGCGCACGTGTGGTGTCCGAACCAAGACGCGGCTACGGCAGCGCCTACCTGGCGGGCTTTGCGGCCGCGAAGGGTCGCTACATCGTGATGGCCGACGCCGACCTCACCTACGACTTCAACGAGATCCCCCGCTTCGTGGCCGAGCTCGACGGCGGTGCCGAGCTTGTGATGGGCGACCGCATGGACAACATCCAGCCCGGTGCGATGCCGTGGCTTCACCGCTACATCGGCAACCCGATCCTGACGGGTCTGCTCAATCTGTTCTTCCGCACCGGCGTAAAGGACGCGCACTGCGGGATGCGGGCGCTTCGCACCGACGTGCTCCCGCGCCTGGACCTGCGCACGACCGGCATGGAGTTTGCCTCCGAGATGGTGATACGAGCCTCCAAGGAGAAACTACGGATCGCGGAGTTCCCGATCGAATACCACCCGCGCGGCGGTGAGTCGAAGCTGTCGAGCTTCCGCGACGGCTGGCGCCACCTGCGCTTTCTGCTCGTGCACAGCCCCACGCACCTATTCATCGTGCCCGGCATGGGCCTAGCCGGGATCGGCACGCTGATCGTGGCGCTGGTCGGCGGGGGGCTGGACTTCTTCGGGCGCTCATGGGGCATCCACGCGCTGATCGGCGGGGCGCTGTTGATGGTGGTCGGCACGCAGGTGCTTGCGCTGGGACTCTGTGCCCACGCATATGGCACCTACTATATGGGCGAGCGCGACCCGTGGTTCGACAAGATGCGCGCGCGCTTTCGCTTGGAGCACGGGCTGGCGCTTGGCGGCCTGTTCGTACTGATGGGGCTCATCCTCGGCGGGATCATCGTGGGCACGTGGATCTCCCACGGCCTGGGCTCGCTGGCCGACGAACACATGGCGGTGGTGGCCGCGACGCTGATCATCGTCGGCATACAAATCTTCTTCTCCTCTTTCTTGCTCAGCATTCTCGGGTTGCGCCGCAGCGTCTAGGTAGGTCAGCGGCACGTGCGCTACCTGATGGCCGTCGTTGGAGCGCCCCTGGTCATGTGGGTGTTGTGCCTCGGCTGCGGACTGGCGCTCGAGCGTCTGCTACGTGTGCGCCTGCACAACGCGGTGCTGCTGCCGCTGGGGCTGTGCGTTGCGTTTGTGCTGATCTTCCCTGGGTACGTGGCCGGCGCGGGCGACGCGCTCGCGATCGTCTTGCTCGCCGGAGCGACTCTCGCGGGACTGGCGTTTGCCAAGGACGGTCTGCGCACCCGGTTGAACCCCGGCTGGGCGGGAGCGGCGGGTGTGGCGGCGTACGCGCTGTACATGCTGCCGGTGATCGCCTACGGTCACTGGACGTGGTCGGGGTATGACTTCGTCAACGACTCCGCGTTTGAGATGTTGCTCGCCAGCCACATCAAGGGCTACGGCCTGATGCTCGGCAACATTCCGCAGTCGACCGAGCGCGAAGTCCTCTTGGCCTATCTGAACGACGGCTATCCGCTGGGCACGCAGTCGCTGCTCGGCACGCTCAGCGGTCTGACGCATACCGACGCGGCAGTGCTCTATCAGGGCTTCATCTCAAGCCTCGTGGCACTTGGTGCAGTCGCGCTCGCGACGGTCCCCCGCGATCTGCTCAGCGCGCGTTGGGCCGCGCTTGTCGGGTTCGTCGCGATCGCGGCCAACCTCACCTATCAATATGCACTACAGGGCGGCATCAAGGAGATCGGTCTGCTTGCGACGTTGTGCGCGGCGGTCGCGCTGACGCGCGAGGCGATATCGCTCGCGCGCCCGTACGTGGGGGCGGTGCTGATGGCGGTGGCTGGCGCGGCTGCGCTTGCGACCTACAACGCGGTGGCTGTGCCGTTTCTCGGCGCGCTCGTGCTCTTCTTGGGTTTGGGTTTGTTGGTCGTACGTCGCCAACGCCCAAGCCTGCGGTGGAGCGGCCCGCTTGCGGTGGGATTGGGACTTACCGCCTTGCTTGCGATTCCCTCGTTGGTCTCGTTTCAGACGTTCTTTGAAGTGGCGCGCACCGGGCAGGGCTCGACGGGTCTGGGGGCCACGCAGTTCGGCCAGTTGCTGCGAGCGCTGCCGCTCAGTCAGATCAGCGGCGTGTGGCTCGCAGGCGAATACCGTCTGGCGATTGCCTCCCACCATGCGGGACTGCTCACGGCGATAGCGAGCGTGGCGATCCTGTTGGGGATCGTCCTCGCTGTCGTATGGGCGCTGAGGTGCCGCCAGCCGGCTGTACCGATTGCCCTCGGGATGGTGGGACTTGTACTGCTGGTCGTGTTCCCACGCGCAAGCCCCTACTCGCAGGGCAAGCTATTGGCGATGTCAAGCCCGCTGGTCGTGCTCGCGGGTCTGGTGGGCTTGCTGAGCCTGCGCACGCTTCCGGGCAAACGCGCGGGGGCGCGCCCTGGAGGGCATACCCAAAGTGCACACGGCGAGCAGGCAAGCGGACGTCGTCTGGGCTGGTTGGGGGCGGTCGCGGCCGTCGCGGTGGCGCTCGCGATCCTCGCCTCGGACATACTCGCCTACAGCCACGACCGGGTGGCGCCCGCGGCCCGAGTCGAAGCTATACGTGAGACGGGCGACCGTTTCGCCGGCCGGGGGCCTGTGCTGTGGAACGAGTTCGAGGAGTACGCGAAGTATTTGGCGCGTGCCGCCAGGATCTACGCGCCGTTCGAGGCGGTCACTCCGCAGCAAGTGCAGCTGCGCGCCCCCACCTATTTTTACGGCCACTACTTCGACCTCGACGAAGAGCTGCTGTCGTTTGTGGAGGGATACCCGATCATCGTGACGCGCCGCTCGCCCTCGGCCAGCCGTCCGCCCGCCAATTACAAGCTCGTGTACGAAAACCCCTACTACCTTGGCTGGGAACGAGTGCCCGCGCCGCGGGTGCTCGAACACCTGCCCCTACAGCAGCAATACAGTTCCTCGCAGAGGATCCAGTGCGGTGCGCTTGCGCCGATTGTGGCCAAGGCCCCCCATGGTTCTGAGCTTGAGGTGGCCACAGCGCCCGAAGTCAGCTGGTTCGAGCCGATTTCCGACCCGGCGCGCTCGGGCGGCTGGGTGCCAGATCCCAATCTTCCCGGAGTCCTCGAAACGCACACCGGCGGTCATGCCGAAGGTGTGCTCACCGTCAAGCACGCAGGCACCTATCGGGTGTGGGTACAAGGGGACTTTCCGCGCTCAGTACAAGTGCAGATTGGAGGGCGCACGGTGGGGTCGGTGTCAGGGGCCAACACGCCCGGACAGTGGCTTCAGGCCGCGACGCTGAGTCTGCGTGCCGGCAGGTACCCCTCGCGCGTCGTCATGGCATCGGGTCACCGGCACTTCGGACCGGAAGAATGGTGGCCGGGCACACTCGGAGCGGTCGAGCTGCAGAGCATTACGCCCGAGCGCTTGAGCACACTCGCGCTATCGCGCTGGCGCACGCTGTGCGGCAAGGAAGCCGACTGGGTTGAGGTGGTGCGTCCGTGAGTGTCACCGTCGCGATTCCGGTTCGCGACGGCGGCGCGCTGCTTGCCGGCACGCTTGCGGCGCTTGCGCGCCAGAGCGTGACGCACGAGCTGCTCCTGTGCGACTCGGGCTCGCGCGACGGCTCTGTTGCGCTGGCGCGCTCGCACGGCGCGCGCGTGCTCGAGATCGCGCCTGAGCGTTTCAGCCACGGCGGCACGCGCAACCTGCTGCTGAGCGAAGCGCGCGGCGAGCACGTCGCGCTGCTCACCCAGGATGCCGAGCCGGCGGACGAGCGGTGGCTCGAGCGACTGCTCGGCGGCTTTGAGCTGGCCGGGGA
>DATNKN010000134.1:0-6057 GCA_035603375.1 Solirubrobacteraceae bacterium | reverse complement strand
GATACCGCTCAGACCCCTGTCGATCTGAGCGATCACGGCGGTGGAAGCGAGGATCTCCCCCGACCACGCTTCGAGATTGCCGTGCGTCATGTTGATCTCCAGCAGGCGCCGGCGATGCGCGGCCACGACCGGCAGCGGGTGAAACGCTTCGGCATCCTCCTGGTTGACCGACACCGTGATCAGCAGCTGGCCGAACGTCGCGTTGGCGACTTGGCGGATGACCGGCAGCTGCAGGAATTTCACGAGGTGCGCCTGCGCGGCTGTGAAGGCTTCGATTTTCTGCCCGGCGGCGGCCGCGTCGACGAGCACCAGTCCGTTCACTTCGTGTGGATAGCGCTCGGCGTATCCCAGCGAGATCGTGCCGCCGTAGGAATGCCCGACGAGGATCGCCCTCATCACATGAAGCTTCGCCAACAGCTCGTGGATCACTTCCAGCTGGTGGTCGAACGGCACATACCCGCCGGTCGAGTATCCAAAGCCGGGGCGGTCGATCGCGATCGTGCGATGCCCGGCAAGCAGCGGCGTCACGTCTTCCCAGTCCTCGGCTGTCCCGGGCAGTCCGTGGATCAGCACAACGGGGGTGCCCGCGCCGGGGTGTTCGATGTAGTGGATGCGCAGCTTGCCGACCTGTACGAACGACCCGGTCGGCTTGGGCTCCGCGGGCAGGCGGCCGTAGGTCCAGTTGAGCACGACCACAGCCAGCGCGAGCACGCCGACCAGGATCAGCAGCGCTCGCTTGAGAGAGATTCGACCTCGCACAGCGCGAAGAGTAGAGTGCTCGTCAGCCGATGCGATAGCACCTGTCCGAGGAGTTGGGATAGATGTCCGATCAACCGCATACAAGTGGGATCAGCTCAGAGGTCGTTCGCTCAGAGGCGACCTACTCGGAAGCCGCTCAGTCTGAAGTCGCCAACTCGGAGGCGGCTCACTACGACGTGGCGATCGTCGGCGCCAGCCTTGCCGGCTGTAGCGCCGCGATCCTGCTGGCGCGCACGGGGGCACGGGTCGCGCTGGTCGAGAAGAGCCCGGACCCGCAAACGTTCAAGCGCGTCTGCTCGCACTACATCCAGTCATCGGCCATCCCCGCGCTGGAACGCTTGGGTCTGCTCGAGCCGATGATGCAGGCCGGTGCGGTGCGCTCACGGATTCACGTGTGGACGCGTTGGGGATGGGTCACCTCGCCCAACAAGAGCACGGTTGCAAGCGGTGTGAACCTGCGTCGCGAACGACTCGATCCAATTGTCCGCGAGCTCGCCGCGGGGACGCCCGGCGTCGAGTTGATCCTTGGACACACGGTGCGGGAGCTCCTGCGGGACGGGGAGCAGATCTGCGGCCTGCGGGCACGCGACACGCACGGGCAGACGATCGAGTTGCGCACCCGGCTGGTCGTCGGCGCCGACGGACGCGACTCGCGCGTAGCCAAGCTAGCGGGCGTGCCAACCAAGGTTGCGTCCAATGCACGCTTCGCCTATGGCGGCTACTACGAAGGGCCACTGCCCGCGCGCGTCCCAACCGCGGCACTGTGGATGCTGGACCCGGATATGGCCTCGGCATTCCCCACCGACGATGGCCTGATGTTCTACGGGGTAATGCCGAGCAAGGAGCGTCTGCCCGAATTTCGCGGCGACCCGGCCGCGGCGCTGGAAAAGTTCGTGGCGTCCATACCCGACGCTCCGCCGATCGCGCAGTCGCGCCTTGTCGGGGAGGTCACTGGAAAGATCGATATGACCAACGTCATCAACAGGCCCACCGCCCCTGGCGTGGCGCTCGTCGGCGACGCCGCGAGTGCCTTGGACCCGCTATGGGGCGTGGGCTGTGGCTTTGCGTTTCAATCGTCGGAATGGCTCGCCGACAGTGTCGCCGCGGCGCTCGGCGGAACGGAGTCAATGGAGGTGGGTTTGCGACGCTACCGTCGCCGCCACACGCGTTATTTGAGAGGCCACACCCTGATGATGCTCGACTACACGAAAGGTCGCAAGTTCAACGCTGCCGAGCACATGCTGTTCTCTGCTGCCAGCTACGACGAGCGCACCAGAAGAGTTTTCGAGGCCTTTGCATCGCGCAACATCGGGCCCGTACGAGCGGCTGCGACCGCGGTACCGCTCGGCGTACTCGCGAATGCGCGTAACTCGTGCTCCCGGCGGGGTGGGTCTCGCACGCGTTCGACGCCCGTTACCACGATGGGTCAAGACTGAGACACGCGGGCGCACAGCGAGGTGCGTCGCAGGCGCGTGGGCACCTCAGCGAAACAGGTCCTCCTGAAGCGGTCGCAGCAGCGCAAGCGCGCCCGGGCCGTCCGTCTGCGTGACGAAGCGCTCAAGTCCCTCGACGATCACGACCGGCTCACGCGAGTCCTTGGCGCGCGCCAGGTCGGCGAGTGCCGCGATCGCATCCGCCACCGCGATCCAGGTCGCGTGCAGCTCGCGTCCGACGCTGTCGGCGCGCCCGCGCCAATCCTCCAGCGGCGTCACTCCCGCGCAGCCGATCGCAATGTCGCACTGCCCGTGACGCCATGCGCGGCCGAAGCTATCGCTGATCACGACCCCCACTGCCGCGCCCGTCAGCTCTTGTAGGCGTTTGCGAATCGTCCGGGCCGAGGCGTCGGGGTCGGGCGGCAGCACGATCAGCGTCTCCGCGTCTGCCGAGTTGGATGCGTCCACGCCGGCATTGGCACACACGAAGCCGTGGTGGGTGCGGCAGATGAGCACACCATTCGCTTCGCGCAGGATCTCCGCGGATTGGTCGAGCACGACCTGTACGACCCGCGGGTCCCTGCCCTCGGGGGTGAGCTTCATTGCCCGCTCCGTCGGTTCGATGTCCAGGAGCTTCACAATCGCACCCTCGGCCTTTGACACGACCTTGTGCGTGATCGCCACGATCTGCCCGTCGCGCAGCGGACGCTCGGGCCGCTCGGCGTCGAGAGCGCGTGCGATCAGCGCGCCGAGGTTGGTGCCGCTGCTCACCTCGGGCAGGCCCGCCAGGGCGTATGCGCCCAGCTCGCTCACGCGTCAGGCCGCCCGCGAGTCGAAGTCCGGGGTTGGTCCGTCCTCGCCGGCTGTCCCGTCGTCGCTCGGCGCGGCGCTCGGTGCGGTGCGCGGCGCGTGGGCCAGTACCGCGCGGGTGCGTGGCGCGCGCGTGCACTCGCCCGCGAGACGTTCGCGCAACACGGTAAGGTCCGCGCCCGTGTCGATGTCGAGCAGCAGCGACGCAGGCGTCGCGATGCGACACGCGGCGCCCACCTCGGCGGCGAGCCGCTCATGGCGCGCGCGGCTGTCGGGGCCAAAGCTGGGGGAGAGCGCGCCGGGCGGGCACAGCAGCAGGCCGTTCGTGCCGCTGCCGTGGCGGTCGGGCACGATCGTCACGCCGGGCGTCTCGTCGAGCAGCAGCTCCGCCAGCTCGCCCGGGTCGAGCGTGGGACAGTCACCGGGCACACACAGCGCCCGCTCGAAGTCATCCGCGAGCGCTCGCGCGAGGCCGAGCGAGGCCGCGGCGCTCTGGCCTGACTCGCCTGCCTGTCCCCCGTCATGGGGGGTCCCCGTGAGGGGGGCGCTGTCCTCGACCACGACGGCGCCGATGTAGCGCGCGGCGCTCGCCACCGCCGGCTCGCTGGTGACGACGATCGTCGTGTCGATAGCAGGGCATTCGTGCAGCGCGCTCAGCACGTCGCCCACCATTGCCCGCGCGAGGTCGGCGCGCAGCCCGTCGGCGACGCTCTCCCCGAGGCGCTGCTTGGCGAGCGGGAAGCGCTTCACGGGCAGGATCGCTGCGGTACGCATATATGGGCTCAGCCTACCCGGCAAAAGGTTTTGCGAACGCGCTGCCGCCGCCGGCGCGGAAACGGCGCGGAAATTGTCAGTGCGCGAGCGCCTGGGCGAACTCCAACGTGCGCGCCGCCACGCGTGCTCGCGACTCCGCATCGGACATCAGCGTGTCGAGTTGGAGGGTGGGTAGATCCGCCAGCGGCTCGTCTGCGACGATCCCGCTGAGCAGTCCCGGGCAGACGGTTTCGTAGAAGGCGGCCACGCCGGCAGCGCTCACCGGCTGCTCGTAGGCGGCCAGGAACGCCTCCGTGGGGCCCTTGACGATCTCACCGCCGACGACGGGGCTGACGCACACCACTGGTGCGGCGGCCGCCGCGAGCGCCTCCCTGAGCACGTGCAGGATCGGCCACACGGAGATAACGGGGTTGCTGGGACCGACGATCACCGCGCGCGCGTCAGCCAGCGCGGCCAGCACCTCGGGCGTGGGACGACGGGGCGCGGGGTGTGTCGGTTGGTGTGCGAGGCTTGCCGGGTGGGATGCTGGGGCACGCTCCGGCGCTGCCTCTACGGGGGTGGGCCGCGCCCCGTCGTCCCCGCGAAACTCCACCTCGCGCACCGCGCTCTCGGCGTGCTCGGCGATCATGAACCGCTGGAAGTCGCGCCAGCCATCGTCGGTGCGCACCCACGTGCGCAGCGGCTCGTCGCATGCTGGCAGCACGCGCGCTCGCACACCGATCGCCTCGTTCAAGCGCGCCAGCGCCTCGGTGTGGCGCAGTCCCTCGTCCTCCATGCGTCGGCGCTCCAAACACCAGGCGAGGTCGCGGTCGCCGAGGTTGAACCACACCTCGCGGCCGAGCGCGCGCAGGCCGTCCATCACGGCGAAAGTGTCCTCGCGAAGTCCCCATCCGCGCTCGTCGATGAGATCGGCGAGCCAGAACGACACGAGGTCGGGGTCGGGAGAGACGTGGGCGCCGTAGATATCGATGTCGTCGCCCGTGTTGGCGATCACTACGAGCCGCTCGGCACCCACGACGTCGAGCATGCCGCGGGCGAGCTTCGCCCCGCCGGTGCCGCCGGCCAGCACAACAACCGGTCCGCCCTGGTCGCTCACTCCCAATCGTCGTCGGGCAGACCGGTGATGCGCACGCCCGCGTGAGTTTTGTGCTTGGTGTTGATTGAGATCATCAGCGCCGTCATCGACTCCGCGATGCGCGCCATCTCCAGACGTCCGCAGTCCACGCAGCGCAGCCCGTCGATCCGCTGGAGCAGCAGTGCGGCGCGGCGCTTATCCTCGCGCAGGTCGCCACAGATGAGCACGTCCTGGCCGAGATCGTGGTCGAGCGCGGTCAGCGACGCGGCGGAGACGGTGTGAAGCGCTGAGACGACCCGCACGCCGTCGGGCACCATCTCAAGCGCGGCCTGGGCTGCCGAGCCCTGCCACACGCCGAGCATGCGCGTCGCGCGCCCGCTCACCGCCGCGGCGAGCGGCACGGTCGCGTCGATCAACAGCTGACCCGCGCGCAGCGAGCCCTTGATGTTTTTGAGCGTCTCGGACTGGCTGCGGAACGGCACGCTCAGGATCACCGTCTCCACGGCCTCCACCGCCTGCGCGTTCTCGGCGCCCGTGAACCCTCCACTGGGAACCATCTCCCGGGCACGCTCGGCCGCCTCGACCGCACGTCCGGCGTCGCGTGAGCCGATCACGATCGGCACGCCTGCGCGCCCCAGCCGCACCGCGAGTCCGAACCCGAGTGCTCCCGAAGCTCCAATGATCGCGATGGGATCTGTGGTGGTGGCGGCCACGGCGGCGGAGTATAGGACGGCGGGTATGGATTTTTATGGGAGACAAGATCCGCCCGGCCATCCGAAGACGGGCACGCGTCGCCGGTCGCCGCGCACAGCTACGCTCCATGCATGAGATTCGAGGGCAAGACGGTGCTCGTCACCGGCGGGGCGTCCGGAATCGGCGCCGCCACGGCGCGACTGCTGGCAGGCGAAGGCGCGCGCGTGGGGATCGGCGACGTTAACGAGAGTGGCGCCCGCGAGATCGCCGGCGAGATCGACGGGTACGGTTGCGCGCTGGACGTGACCGATACGACCTCGGTGCGCGCCGCCGTCGCCGCGATCGAGGAGCAGCTCGGCCCGGTGGATGTGCTCGTCAACAACGCCGGCACCGACCTGTTCTCTTACTTCGTCAACAGCGACGAGGGTCTGTGGGACTTCGTGCTCGGCGTCAACCTGCGCGGCGTGCTCGCGGTCACCCACGCGGTGCTGCCCGGCATGCAGGAGCGCCGCG
>DATNKN010000126.1:0-10823 GCA_035603375.1 Solirubrobacteraceae bacterium | reverse complement strand
GGTCGTCGAGGAGGTCGTGCCGGAGATGCTCTCGCTCGGAGAGATACAGCGGGTGCTGCAGCTGCTGCTGTCGGAGGGTGTGCCGATCCGCGACCTCGGCACGATCGTGGAGGCGATCGGCGATAAGGCACGAATAACCCGAGATACGAACCTATTGTCCGAGTATGCGCGCCAAGCGCTTGGCCGCGCGATCACGGCTCCCCACCTCGATGAGGAGTTGCGCTTGCGAGCGATAACCCTCGATCCCGCAATCGAGCAGGAGGTTGCGACCTCGATAACCCAGACGGCAGACGGAGAGTACCTGGCGATGGATCCCCCGCGCGCGCAGGCGATCGTGGGAGCGCTTCGCTCTCAGGTCGAGCACGCGACCGGTCGTGGCGCACGGCCGGTGCTGCTGTGCTCAGCGCGCGTGCGTCGCCACCTGCGTAGGCTGATCGCCCAAGCCCAGCCTCATCTTCCAGTTTGCTCCTACAACGAGATCGCACCGGGAATCGATGTTGAGACCATCGGGGTCATACACGCATGAGTAGAGCGCTATGAGCCGAGCGTCCGTCGATTCGCGCACCTATCGTGGGCGTACCGTCGAGGAGCTGCTGCCGCGGATTCAGCGTGAGCTTGGCGCGGACGCGATCATCGTGCGCCGCCGCGAGGGTCTGACCGGCGGGCTGGCTGGTTTCTTTCAGCGTCCGTTCGTGGAGCTTGAAGCAACCGGGGGCGGCCCGCGCGTGGATGTGTATGACGAAGAAGACCTCGCGTCGGTGTCGCCGCTTGCTTCCGGGCGCAGCACGTATGCGTCGGAGTACGAGCCCGCGCCCGATATCGAGCACGAGCCGGCACGAGCAACTCCGGAGCACCGACCCTTCTACGAGCGTGAGCCGCCGCGGTTGCGCCCCGACGGCGCGTATGTGACCGAGCGCTTGGCCGAGCTCGCGCGCAGCGGGCCCCCCGAGCCCGCTCGAGCGAGTGTGTTCGAGCCACTCGCCCGCAATCCGGTTGCGCTCGCGCCGAGTGCGCCCGATGCGCCCGATCCCTTCGCGGTTGTGCTGGAGCAGGCGGCGTGGTCGCCACCCCCCAAACCGGTGCCGCCGCGCCCACCTCGTGCCGTGGCGCCCTCTCACACACGCGCGCGGGCCAACATCCGGAGTGCGCTGCTCGAGCTGGGGGTGAGCGAGCACTTTGCCAGCGAGCTGATCGACGCGGCCGCCGCCCACATTCTGCCGTTGGCACCGCGCGCGGGCCTGAGCGAGGCGGTGCGCGCCGCGCTGGCACAGCGGATACCGGTGGCACCGCCGCTGCCTAGCAAGGGCGCGGCGATCGTCGTGGTGGGACCGGGCGGGTCGGGCAAGACGAGCTGTTGTGCGGCGCTGCTGGGCGCCTATCGCAAGGGCTCGCCGCTGCCGGCGAGCTGTGCGACGCTCGTGCGTGGCGCCGCCGGTGGAGAGTTGCGAATGCTGCTGAGCCCGCACCTGATGAAGCCCACGCCGATCGATACCCAGCGCTCGATCAGGGCGCTGCGCAAGACCAGAAGCGAGGGTTTGCTCGTCATCGACACGCCCCCGCTGTCTCGCGGCGACCGCTCGGGAATGCGCCGGCTCGCTACCCTGCTCGGCGAGCTGAAGCCCGAGCGCGTGGCGATTGCGTTGCCGGCCACGCTCGGCGCGAGAGCCTCGACACAATTGCTCGAGGCGCTGCGTCCGCTGGGGGCGAACGCACTGGCGGTGACGCACGCCGATGAGACCGACCAGATCGGAGTCGTGGTCGAGGCGGCGTGCACGTTTGGGCTCGCGCCCGAGTACACGCTCGACCGCGCTCGCGCAGGTGGATGGCGACTGGGCCGGCTCGACCCAACTCGGCTGGCGGCAACACTGCTGCGGTGATTCAGCGACGCGAATTCGTGCGCTTCAAGGCCAAGCGGCCGGTGCGCGTGTATGTGGGCAGCGAGCGGCGCTTGGTGCAAACCTTCGCCGTGGAGCTGGCGGGCGGCGGGCTGCTGCTCGCGGGGCCAGACGTGCTGGCGATCGGGGAGCACGTCGAATTTGAATTGTCGCTGCTCGTCGGTAGCGAGCCCGTTATTGGGAGGGGTAGGGTCGTTCGAGCCGATACCAGGGGGCAGCGCGCCATCACATTCAGCGAGATGAGCGAGCTGAACCGCAGGCGCGTGGTGCGCTTCATATTCGCCGGCGAACGCGCCGAGCGGCGCCGTATGCTGCAGGCCGATGAGTGCGATGGCAACTGAGGCCGGGACTCTCGTGCAGGAGGCGCCTGCTCGCCCAGCGGTGGCACCGGTGCAGACTCCGCCAAGCGCATTGCCGGACGGTGGCGCCGCGGAGGTCTCCGGCAAGGCGGCAAAGAAGGGCAAGGAGCAGAAGGGCAAGAAGGACAAGGCTGCAGGCACGAAGTCCGCCAAGGGTGCGGCCGACTCGCAGGGGGCACCGAGTGTTGCGGCTCACCCACGCGCCGCCCGCTCGGTGGCACGCGCGAAGAGCTGGGGTGGGCTCGCGGGCTTCTTCATCGCCGGGTATATGTCGTTGCCCACCGGCACGCTCGCCGAAGCGGGCCTGCGCGCGCTAGTGGCGGGGGCGGTTTGCTATGTCGCGGCGTGGGCGGGCGCGGTGTTCGTATGGCGCCGCCTGGTGGTGCTCGAGATCAAGGGTCGTGAACAGCAGCTGCTCACGGGCGCCCTGGCACACTCCGACGAGGAGCCAGGCGCGGCGCCGGCGGAGCGCTCCGGCGCGAGGGCCGCGTGAGAGCGGGTAGCGGGCGATGGATTCGATCCCCCCAATTTCATCGGGCTCGCTTGCGATCGCGCGGACCGGCAGAACGCCGGTAGAGCGCCTGGAGCGGGTTTCGCGCGAGCGCGATCGTCCCGCTAAGGACGATCGGCAGCGCGAGCGTCGCGAGTCGCCCACTGGTGCTGGGCCCGAGCCCGGCGGCGAGGACGACGACGGGCGCCCGCACGTCGACGTGCTCGCTTGAGTGGTCGTCGCACGGACTGCCGCGGTCGTCCGCTTGGGCTGCTCTGCTCGCCACGGGTCGACTGCTTGCGCGCGACCGCGACCGGCTCGCGTGGCGCTCTCGCCGCGCCGACCGTGCAGGAAATGTTGCGAGCAGAGGGATTCGTCCAGGCTGGCGTGAATTCAGCTCAAGTTTCGCCGTCTATCGGCGATAACCCGGAAGAGCCGGCATGGAGCTGGCTCGGGACCGACAACAAACCGTCATCAAGGAGATGAACGCATGTCCCTCATGATTAACACCAACCTGTCGGCGATGGATGCCAACAGGAACCTCAACGCCACGGAGAGCTCACTCTCGCAGGCGATGCAGCGTCTTTCCTCGGGTCTGAAGATCAACTCGGCTGCCGACGACGTCGCCGGCTATGCGATCAGCCAGAACCTGGAGGGCCAGGTCAATGGCCTCAATCAGGCCACCCAGAACAGCCAGGATGCCGTTTCGCTTGCACAGACGGCTCAGGGCTCGCTCAACGACGTCGAGCAGATGCTGCAGCGCGTCCGCGAGCTTGCGGTGCAGTATGCCAACGGCACCACGTCGGAATCCGACAAGGAAGCCATCAACTCCGAGGTCACGCAGCTGTCGTCTGAGATTGAACGTGTCGGTGAAACGACTCAGTTCAACGGCATCGATCTGCTGAGCAAAGAAGCGACGATCTCCTTCCAGGTCGGCGCGAACGACGGCGAAGTGATCGGCGTCAAGACCGCGGATTTGAAGACCGCGATCGAAAAAAAGATCGAACTCAAAGGCACCGAACCGATCAAGGGCATCGACGAAGCGATCGACAAGGTGTCGGCGCTGGCTGGCGAATTCGGCGCCGTGCAGGATCGCATCCAGTACACCGAGGCGAACCTGGAAACCTACAGCCAGAACCTGTCCTCAGCCGTGAGCGGCATCACCGACGTCAACATGGCGGCGGAAATGACGAATTTCACGAAGCTGCAGGTTCTCGAGCAGGCTGGCGTGTCGGTGCTGGCTCAGGCCAACGCCGAACCGCAGGCCGTTTTGAAGCTCCTGCAATAGTCGCCAATCATCGAGGGAACGGCGATCGGAACGGGCGGCCATTGGCCGCCCGTTTCCTTTAAGTCACGACCCCGCTCCGCTCTCATGGCTCAACCGCCGAGCGCCGCTGCCGACTACTCGGGTGATGTCCATCGAATCGACGCTAGAGCAGGTCAGCGCGATCAGGCAGGCGCTCAGCGATCCCGCGATGCTGATCGGCTCGCGCGCCGCGCTCACCGGGGGCACCGAAGCCCCCGCGGCTGGGGAAGCGCTCGGTGGCGGAGAAGCCCCTGTCGCCGCGACGGCCGCGCAAGCAAGCAGCCCGGCGTCCTTTGCCGCCGCGCTTGCGCAGGCAAGTGCCGGTTATGCGGGTCCGTCCGCCGCCGCGGTGCCCCAGCTTGGGTATCCGCAAGCGTCTGGCATCGCCGGTATGGATGGCAGCGCTGGCATTATCGGCCTCTCCGGCACATCGCTGAGCGGTTCTGTCGAAGGGCCCGGTGCGCGCATCGTGGCGATTGCCGAAAGTCAGCTCGGCCAGACCGAGCAGCCACCGGGCTCCAACGAATCGCCCGCGATCACCCAGTACCGAACCGCTACCGAAGGAGCCGTGCCCGGTGCGCCATGGTGCGCCTACTTCGCCTCCTGGGTTGCGCGCCAGGCGGGCGAGCCGCTCGGTGCTCAGGGTCAGGGCTTGGGCGACGTGTCGGGTATCTGGTCGTGGGCGCAGAGCACCGGGCGAGCCATACCCAACGGGCCGGGCGTGGTGCCCAAGCCGGGTGATTTGATCGTGTTCGGCGACGAGCACGTCGGCATCGTCCGCGACGTGCTGCCAAGCGGTCAGATCCAGACGATCGAGGGCAACTACGAAAACAAGGTGGCCGCCAACGTGCGCAGTCCCACTGAAGCAAGTGGCTACGTGGAAATGAGCTGAGGTCGCTAGCGAGCTGCCGGGCCGCCGACTTGTCGGCGTCGTGCGTCGAGCGCCAGCGCCTCGGTGACCTGGGCGCGCAGACGTTTCAGCTCGCGTTGGCGCCACAGCAGTCCAATCCCGAGCAGCGTCACGATGACGAGGCTGAGCAGGCCGAGCGCGGCCTCGATGTCCGACGTCGTGCTGTTTGCGGTCGCGTTGCGCGGTGGCAACACGATGCCGTGCAGGATCGCGCGTCGTGTCGGGGCGGGTGTCGGCACTGAGGAGTTGCCGACCGAGCGGGTGTAGCGCGCGATCGTCACCATCGTTTCAGGGGAGAGACTGTAGGTGAGGGTGTTTTCGATCCAGTACACCGCTTTGTTTTCGTGCCAGGCGACCGTCTTGATGTGTTCGCCGTCGTAGTACAGGCTGTAGGTGCGCGAGCCGATGCGAACTTCCTGGCTTGGATCGTTGAGCAGTGGCAGCCCGTTCCACACGCTGCCCTGGATGTCGTAGTACTGCCCCAGTTCGCCCTCCTGCACGACGATCACGTAGGAGGGATAGCGGTGGCGACCGTTGGGGCTCTGGATGCCGTAGCGCAGCAGTTCGTCCGGTGCGGATTCCGCTGTGACCTTTTGATACTGGGGCGCCTCCAGTGGGAACGGTAGATGTGGTGCCTGGGCGCGCGCTTCTTCGAGCACCGAGGCCGGCGTGGGCGAGAGCAGGTGCACGGCTGAGACGGACGCGTGATGGCCCTTGACTGAACGCACGGCGCTGTTGATCTTGTGCTTGGGTATCGCCGCGGTGCCCGCCAGGAACGAGTGTGCCGCTTCTTCCAGCTGCTGTGGTGTGGCCGTGTCGAAAGTTGGGAGCAGGTTGACGTGGAATGGCACCTGGCGTACGGGCTTGCCGGCCGATTCGCCCAGTAGCTCAAGCAGCTGCAGCACCTGTTCTTCGCCGTGCAGGTCGGTTTGCACGGCCTTGCCGAGAACCTTCTCGAACTTTTCGCGGTTTTCAAAGAGGGTGCCGCCATATTGCGCCTTCGCGTCCAGCAGGAAGCGCTGGTCGCGGGCGTCGCGGATCAGCGAGGTGCTTTCGTGGCGGTTGGCGACGAATTCGAGCGCCTCCTTGCCGCACAGGCGCTGGTAGCCGGGCTCCAGGTTGACTTCGAAGTACTGTTCGGCATCCGGTTCGTCGTTGTTGTGGTAGTAGCGCTTGTCCACGGTCATGTACACGCAACCCATTTCGTCGACCGCGTGTTCGAAACGTTTGAAGTCGGTGACGAACACGTGGTTTACGGTGATGCCGAGCAGGTTCTTGATCGTTTCGAGCATCAGCTTGACGCCGCCGGAGGTGCCGCCGTTCTCCTCGTAGCCGTAGGTGTAGGCCGAGTTGATGCGGTTGGTGATCACTTCGCCGTTGGGAGCGGTGAAGCTGACGCGCAGCTCGCGCGGGATCGAGAGCATCGAGATCGTGGGCTTGCTCGGGTCGATGCGCACCAGCAGCATCTCGTTGGAGTGCGGCAGCACGGCTCCGGAAGGGTTGCCCTTGGGGGCCTTGCGTTCGTCGTTGCCGACCAGCAGCAGCGTCTCCGGTTCGCCCCTGCTCGTCGGCACGAGCACTTTCGGCGCGACTTTGACCGCCTTGTTCTGGCCGAGCGCGGCGACGACGCTTGAGACCTCGTTGCGAATCAGCGCGTAGGTGCCGGCGCCCGCGAACAGGACGACGGCAAGCGCGCCGAGCAGGAAGCGTCGCGCGATCCACCACCCGCGACGTGGCGGCTCGGGGTGCATCGGACCCGGCGGGAGAGTCGGCCCGGGCGGGGTAGGGCCGGATGGCAGTGTGGGGAGGGGGCTCGACGCTTGGGACATGATCGGGTGCTCTGCCTTGCTGCTCAGCCGGCCGCTGCGCTTATGCGCTGCGGCGGGAGTCCGCTGTGGTGGGCCCACGCGGACGCTCGCACGCGGTCGCGGACGCCGGCATCGGCCCCAGCGCGGCCGCCATGCGCTCCGACGCTCGCGCTGCTAATCGTATGCAGCCTAACGATCGGCGGGGTGTTTGGTGCCCGGTTCACACGCCCATGATCCCGCCTCGCCCGGATGGCTGGGCCGCGCCCTGCCAGTCGGAGGGTCGCCGCGGCGTGGGGACTGGCCAGAGCCAAGCGAGAGTCAATCCGCTCGCGTGCGCGGAGGTGGGTGATGGAGTACCGTTTACAATGGCGCATGAGCTGGATCGATCCATCTATCGGAAAAGCCGCCGTGGGGCGAGTTGGCTTGACATTGCTCCTCGGGGCCGCGCTCGTACGCAGGGGATCGCGCTTGTCGAGCGCCTTGGAGCGGACGGGTTGTCGTGCCCGCGCGTAGGGGAGCCACCGCGGTCGCGCGTCGGGATGCGAGCGAGGCACAGGGATGGATGCGCGGTTCCTCGACCTCGCTGCGAGGTGGGCTGCTGGCGCTGGTGCTCGAGCGTCCCGGCCACGGTTATGAACTTGCCAATCGTCTCGCCGGTCGGCTGGGCGAGACATGGGTGATCGTCCGCAAGGACATCTACAGATTGCTTGAAACCCTCGAACACGAAGGGTTGCTGTCGCTCAGCGAAGAGCGCGAGCCGGGCCAGCGGCGACCGCGCTTGGTCTATCACCCGACGGATTTGACGGCACCGGCTGTTGCGGAATGGATGCAGACGCTGATTCCCAAGGAGCCGATGCGAGTCGGTATCCGCGCGAAGGTGGCGGTCGCGCGCGAGCAGGACGCGCGGCCGTTGCTGTTGGCCCTGAAGGCCTACGAACGGGAGTGCCTGGGGCTCTTGCGCCTTGCTCCGCCGGCGGCGGGTGTGCCTTCGTGGAAGGGACTGGTGATGGATTGCACGAGCGAGGCCGTAGACGCTCAGCTGCGTTGCGAGGTCGAATGGTCCAGACGCACGCGCCGGCGGATCGAGGAGTATCTCGCTCGACGGCGATAGCGTTATGGGCGCGATGACACCTCTGCTGTCCTTCGAGAATGTCAGCAAGCGATATCCCGACGGTCGTCGCGAGGTCGTCGTCCTCGATGGTGCTTCCTTCGAACTCGAGGAGGGTGTGTTCATCGGTGTGTGGGGTGCTCGCCGCGCGGGCAAGTCCACGCTGCTGAGGTTGATGGCCGGGATCGAGCAGCCGGACACGGGGCGCGTTTGCTTTGCCGGCGAGAGCACGTCCGCGATGTCGCTTTCGCGCCGCGAACGACTTTTGCGCGGTGACATCGCGCTGATGGCGAGCGCCAACTGGCATCCCACCTCCCAGGAAACCGTCGTCGATCATGTGGCGCTGGCTCTGGGCAGCGCCAGCCTGCCGGTCGGCGAAGCCAAGCGTCGGGCACGGATCGTGCTGGATCGCGTCGGGCTTGGCGCTCACGCAGACGACTTGACGGGCTCGCTGTCGCTGGCCGAGCGCATGCGGACGATGCTCGCGCGGGCGCTGGTGCGCGAACCGCGCCTATTGTTGGTGGACGAGCCGGCGCTGGTGCCCAGTCTGGTCGAACAGGACTCGCTGTACGGTCTGCTCAGGGCACTCGCTCTCCAAGACGGCACGACGCTCGTGGTTGCCTCCGAAGAGATGACGCCGCTGCACGGTGCGGAGGTCGTGATGTCGGTGGGCGACGGGGAGCTGTGCTCGACCGACGAGCGAGGGGCAACCGTTCGTTTCCCTGGCGGTGGCGCGCCCGCCGGCCGCCGCGAGCCGTGAGCGCGCTCGAACTACGCGAGGTTGTCAAGCACTATCTCAGCGGTAGGGAGCTCGTGCGCGCGGTGGACGGCGTGTCGCTGAGGATCGCGCCGGGCGAATTCGCGGCGCTGTACGGGCCCAGCGGCTCGGGCAAGACGACCCTTTTGATGCTCGCCGTGGGTTTGCTCGCCCCCGACAGCGGCGGCGTCTACTTCGATGGGCGTGACATAGCTCAGCTCTCAGAGCGCGAGTCCGCCCGCTATCGCCTGCGCGATGTCGGTTTTGTGTTCCAGTCCTTTCACCTGGCGGGGGGAGCGAGCGCACTGGACAACGTCACGACGAAGCTCGTGGGGGATGGGCTCAGCTTGCGCGAGGCACGGCGTCTGGCGCGACCGTGGCTCGAGCGGGTGGGCTTGGGCGAACGCGCCGGGCAGCTGCCGGGACGGCTTTCGATGGGCGAGCGCCAACGCGTGGCGATTGCGCGCGCCCTGGTGAACAAACCGCGGTTGCTGCTGGCTGATGAGCCGACCGGCAACCTCGACTCCAAGCGCACGCGTGAAATCCTCGCTCTGCTTCGGGAAGTGTGCCACGAGCAGGGTGTTCCCGCGCTGCTCGTCACCCATGACGCCGAGGCGATCGGCTTTGTCGATCGCGCCTACACGCTGCGTGACGGACGACTAACGGATGGCTTGGACAGCGAGCTGGCGGCCAGTTCATTGTGAGTAGGTACATGCCCCCCGCGGTGTACGGCATCCGCGTGAGCACTCTGTTTCACCTCTATCTCAGGCGTTTGCGCCTGCACACCGTGCAGGAGCTATTGGCCGGCAGCGGTGTGGCGGTCGGGGTCGCGCTCGTGCTCGGTGTGCTCTCGGCGAACGCGAGCCTGCTTGGCTCGACCGAACAAGCGATCCACGGGGTCGTCGGCAGCGCGCGCCTTGAGCTCGCGGCGCGCTCGAACGACGGTTTCAGCCAGCGGCTCGCCGAACGCGTCGCACTGCTACCGGGCGTGCAGGTTGCGGCTCCGGCGCTGCAGGAGGACGCCGCGATTGTCGGCCCCAAGGGGCGGGTGTCGGTGCGGCTTGTCGGCGTGACTGCCGCCCTTGTGTCTCTCAGCGGCGAACTGACGCGCAACTCCGGAGCCGGCCCGTCGCTGATCGGCGGAGGCGTGGGCCTGCCCTCGACGGTGGCGAGCGCGATTGGGGCTCGACCCGAACACGCGGTGAGCGTGCTCGCCGACGGCGAAGCCCACACGGTCAACGTGCGCGCGATCCTTGGCCCCGCCACGATCGGCGCGGTCGCGAGCAGCCCGCTCGTCGTGGGGCTGTTGGGTGTCGCGCAGCGTCTCGCCGACAGGCCGGGTCGTGTGACGCAGGTGTATGTGCAGCCGCGCGCTGGGGAGGAAGCGCGGGTGGCGCGCGAGCTGCGCGCACTGGCGGGTGCACGCCTGAACGTGGTCGCGGCGGATGACGAACTGACTTTGCTGCACGCGATCGCCAAGCCCAACAACCAGGCGACCGAGATGTTCGCCTTGATCGGCGCGATGGTGGGTTTTCTGCTGACCTTCAACGCGATGCTCTTGACGGTGCCCGAGCGCCGCCGCTATATCGCCGACCTGCGTATGTTGGGATATGACTGGCGCCAGGCGCTCACGATCTTGGCGTTTGAAGCGCTGGCGCTCGGAGTCGTCGCATCGGCGGTTGGCGTGGTGCTCGGATATCTGCTGTCGCACACGCTTTTTCACAGCGTGCCGGTGTACCTGGCGTTTGCTTTTCCGGTTGGCAGCCAGCAGACGCTGCAACTACCGCTGGTACTGATCGCGATGGCGTGTGGTGTGCTCGCGACGCTGCTTGCGTCGTTGTTGCCGGCTTTCGACATACGACCGAGCCGCCCCCGCGACGCGGTGTTCGCACAGACCGCCGACGGCGGTGAGGGAATCGATAAACGAACCGCCGCACGGTTCGGACTGGTAGGGCTGTCTCTGGTCGCCATCGTCACGCTGCTGGTCGTGCTCGCGCCCGGGTTCACCCTCGTTGGCGGCGCGCTGCTCGCGCTCGCGACGCTGTGCTTGATTCCGACCGCGTTTACGCTGACCGCGCGTGCTCTGCGACGGGCGAGCGAGAACATATCCAGCAGCTCGCTGATCCTCGCTGTCAGGGAACTGCGCACGACCAGCGTGCCCCTGGTCGCGCTCGCCGGGGTGGGGGCGCT
>DATNKN010000104.1:0-2666 GCA_035603375.1 Solirubrobacteraceae bacterium | reverse complement strand
AGAAGGGCACGCCGGAGTTGGAGCGCTGGTCAGACCGCCGTGCCCGCGAGCAAACCGCAGTCGGTCCCGTAGGCGAAGAGTCCACTGAGCCCGTCGCCGCACCTTGATACAGTCGCCCTGCTCCTTTAACCCGGTCCGGTGAGGCCAGGAAGGAAAACATGCAAGACGGGAAGATCGTCCTCGGCGAGGACGACATTGCGCGGGCGCTGATGCGTATCGCGCACGAGATAGCCGAGCGCAACACGGGCACCAGGGCGGTTGCTCTCATTGGCATTCACCGTCGCGGAGCAATTCTCGCGCAGCGCTTGCAGCCGCTGTTGGCCGACCTCCTGCAGGACGATGTGCCGCTGGGGGATCTCGACATCGGCTTCTATCGCGACGATGTCGCTTCGCGACCGCAGGCACCGGTCGTGCACGCATCGCACATCGATTTCGATATCGCCCGGCGCACGGTTGTGATCGTGGACGACGTGCTCTATACGGGGCGCACGGTGCGTGCCGCGATCGAGGCGCTGTTCGACTATGGCCGCCCCGAGCGTGTGCAGTTGGCGGTGCTCGCCGATCGCGGTCATCGCGAGCTGCCGATCCGACCCGACTATGTGGGCAAGAACCTGCCGACCTCGCGCGAGGAGCACGTGAGCGTGCGCGTGCGCGAGCTGGACGACGTCGATGAGGTCTCGATCGGGCGCCCCCGTGCGGGGACCCTCCAAGGAGGACAGGCAGGCGCACCGGTGGGGAGAGGCGCATGAACCACCTGCTCTCTGTCGAGGATCTCGACCGCGCGGCGATCGAGCGGATCGTTGAGCAGGCCGCCCGCTTCGCCGAGGTATCGGACCGCGAGATCAAGAAGGTGCCGGCGTTGCGCGGGCGGATGGTGCTGAACCTCTTCTACGAGGCTTCCACGCGCACGCGCAGCTCCTTCGAGCTGGCCGCCAAGCGCCTGTCCGCCGACGTCGTCAACTTTGTCTCCAGCGGATCGTCGGTCGAGAAGGGCGAGTCGCTGAAGGACACGGTGCTGACGCTCAGCGCACACAAGCCCGACGCGATCGTGATTCGCACTCCGTGGGCCGGTGCGGCACAGCTCGTGTCGGGATGGACCGATGCGGCGATCGTCAACGCCGGCGACGGCAAGCACGAGCACCCCACGCAAGCGCTGCTTGACGTGTACACGCTGCATCGTCGTCTCGGCTCGCTCGACGGCGCTTCGATCTGGATCGTCGGCGACGTCGCCCATTCGCGTGTGGCGCGCTCGAACATCATCGCTTTTCAGCGCATGGGGGCGAAGGTGACGGTCGCCGGTCCACCGACGCTGATTCCGCGCGGCATCGAGGCGCTCGGCTGCGAGGTTCGCTTCTCGCTGGACGGGCTCAGCGAGGCCGACGTCGTGTATGCGCTGCGCATGCAGCACGAGCGCATGAGCGAGTCGTGGGTGCCCTCGCTGCGCGAGTATGCCTCCTGCTTTCAAATCAATGCGCGCCGCCTCTCCCCGCGTCAGCTACTGATGCATCCCGGCCCGGTCAACCGTGGCGTGGAGCTGTCCGGCGAGGTGGTTGACTCGCCGCAGGCGCTGATTGCCGCGCAGGTGGAGGCCGGCGTGGTCGTGCGCATGGCCGTGCTGTACGAGCTGCTGTCGGGCTCGCGCGCGTTTCGTCCCGTCCCCGAGCCGCAACTCGCGTGAGCTTGCATCCGAACATGAGCATTCTGAGCCGAGCGGTGCGCGCATGAAGACCGCGACACCGCTGGTGCATGGCACGAGCGCCGACGCCGACCTGCTGATCTCAGGCGCGCACGTGCTCGACCCGCGCACGGGCCTGAACGCTCCCCGCGATGTGCTTGTGCGCGAGCGCAAGATCGCACAGATCGCGGCCCCGGGCGAGCTGAGCCCTGAGGGTCAACCGGAGCTTGTGCGGGGCGAGGGCAAGCATCTTTTCCCCGCCTTTGTCGATCCCCACGTGCATCTGCGCAGCCCCGGGCAGGAGCACAAGGAGGACTTGGAAACCGGTACCCGCGCCGCCGCCGCGGGCGGGTTTGGCGCGGTGATCGCGATGCCCAACACCGCGCCCGTGCTCGACTCGGCGCCGCTCTTGCGCTCGCTGCGCGAGGCGGCCGCGCGTGAGGCGCGCGTGCCTGTCGGCTTCATGGCCGCGATCACGTGCGGTCTGGAAGGCGCTGAGCTGACGGAGATGGCGGAGCTGATGGGGGAGGGCGCACTTGGTTTCACCGACGACGGGCGCCCCGTCGCAAGCGCGGGCGTGTTGCGCAAGGCGCTTCAGTACCAGCGCCTGTGCGGCGGTGTGCTCACGCTGCACGAGGAGGATCCTTCGCTCTCCCACGGCGGCTCGATGCACGAGGGCGCGGTCAGCGCGGCACTCGGCATCGGCGGCATCCCGAGCGTGAGCGAGTCCACGATGGTCGCGCGCGACGCCGAGCTTGCCGGGTATGAGGATGGGCGCGTGCACTTCCAACACCTCAGCTGTGCCGCCTCGGTGCATGCCGTCCTCGCCGCCAAGGAGCGCGGTTTCAGGGTGAGCGCCGAGGTCACGCCTCATCACCTGCTGCTCTGCGAGGAGGATGTGCGCGGCATGGACACGAGCATGAAGATGAACCCACCGCTCGCGAGCAAGGCCGACCGGCTCGCGCTGGTCGAGGGCTTGCGCAGCGGCGCG